>JAWVEW010000120.1:0-4678 GCA_033856495.1 Miltoncostaeaceae bacterium
GAGCCGGGGCCGGGCGCCGGCGGCCAGGAGCACCAGGTCGGCGGGGTGCTCCGCCCCCGCCGCGCGGACCACGCGGCCGCCGCCCTCCGCGGGGGCGATCGCCTCGACCTCGCAGCCCAGCGCCAGCCGGACCCCGTGCTCCTCGAGCCAGCCGGCGATCCGGCGTCCGACCTCGTCGCCCAGCCGGGCCTCCTGGGGCAGCTCCTCGGGCGCGACCACCGTCACTCGGGCGCCCCGCATCGCCAGCGAGGCGGCCGCCTCGCAGCCGATGAACCCCGCCCCGATGACCACCGCACGCACGCCCGGCAGCGCCCGGGCCGCCAGCCGCTCGGAGTCCTCCACCGTGCGCAGCACCAGCACCTCGGGGTCGTCCGCGCCGGGGAGCGGCGGGCGCGCCGGCTCGGAGCCGGTGGCCAGCAGGCAGGCGTCGAACGGGAACACCTCGTCGTGGACGGTCACGACGCGGCCCCGCTCCGGCTCCAGGACCGCCGCCTCGGTGCCGGCACGGAGCGCGATGTCGTGCTCCGCGAACCACCTCGGCGGCTCGATCGGCAGCTCGGCGCGCGCCATCGCACCGCGCAGGAACTCCTTGCTGAGCGGCGGCCGGCGGTAGGGCGGATGCCGCTCGCCGGCCAGGATCGTGACCTCGCCGCCGCCGCCGGCGGCGCGGTAGGCGCGCGCCGCGGCCAGGCCGGCCGGGCCGCCGCCGACGATGACGATCCGCTCCCGCGGGCTCACGGGACGTCGTAGCGGTCGAGGCGGTAGAGCGGCTCCACGAGCGAGACGGCGCGGCGCAGGCTCCCGAGCTCCCGCGCGAGGATGGCGTGGACCTCGTCGCCCTGGAGGGGGTAGGTGCGGGTGCGGGGCCGCCAGTGCACCGCGAGCAGGCTGCCCCCGGCAGCGAGCGCCGCGCGCAGCGCACCGAGCGCCTCCACCAGCAGGTCGCGGCTCCAGTAGTAGAGGACCTCGGAGCAGACGATCAGGTCGAAGGGCCCCTCCGGAGCCTCCTCGGGCAGGGTGCGCCGCTCGACCCGCACACCGGGACGCCCGGCCAGACGCCGCCGCGCGCGCTCCACCGCCAGCGCCGAGCAGTCGACGGCCAGGAGGTCGTCGCAGCGGTCCGCCAGCATGGCGGTGAGCACGCCGATCGAGCAGCCGACCTCGAGGCCGCGACCGAACCGGGCCGGGCCGAGGGCCGCCACCGTGCGCTCGTACTTCCCCCGCTCGTAGGCGCTCGTCGCGAACCCCCAGGGATCGCTGCGCTCGGCGTAGAGCCGCTCGAAGTACTCCGGCTCCAGGCGCGCCGTCATCCGGAGCGCTCCTCCAGCGCCCGCCTTCCGCTGCGCGCCAGCATGGGGTCGAGGCGGTGCTGGAGCAGGAACAGCTCCAGGTCCCGGCGGACGCGGTCGAGCCGGCCGCCGGCCGCGAACGGCCGGGAGCCGCAGGCGCGGGCAGCCTCGTCCAGGATCGTCCGTGAAGCGTCCGCCACGGCGACGCGCAGGCCGAGCGAGAGCTCCGGCAGCGACCCGGCGGGGTCGGCGTCGGCGCGCCCGGCCGCACCCTCGAACCAGCGGTCGATGGTGGCCCGGGCGACCAGCATCGTCCCGGCGGCGCGGCCCGCGAGCTCGCCCGGCGGGCCGGCCGCGGCAAGCTCGCAGAGGGCCGCCTCGACGGCGGCGTCGGCGAGGCCGGCCCAGCTGGCGGCGGTGCGGATGGCGTCGCGGCCGAACTCGGGCTCGCGCACCAACTCGTCCGGTCCGCCCACCCTGGCGAGGACCCGGGCGCCGTGGAAGCGCACGCGGTGGCTCTCCGAGGCGCGCATCCCGGCGCCCCGGAACCAGCCGCGGTCCACCTCGACGCGGTCGGCGAGGTCCACGTAGACCAGGCGCGCGGCGCCCTCGCGGTCGCGCGCGGCGACCAGCGCGCGGTCGAGCCCGCCGGCCCCGGAGCAGAAGACCTTGACCCCCACGAGCCGCTCGCCGTCGGCGGCCCCGACCAGCCGCGCGGGCGGCCCCTCGCCGGCCCGGGGATCGGCGCCCCAGACCCCCAGGCGCCGCTCGCCGGCGGCGACCGCGGCCAGCTCGCCCGCACGCAGCGGCTCCGGCGCGGCCACCCGCAGCCGCTCGACCGCGTTCAGGTGGCCGTCCAGGATGCGCGCCACCGATCCGTCGGCGGCCGCCACCGCGCGCACGAGCCCCCACTCCTCCGCGAAGGAGGCGACTGCGCCGTCCGGCCCGGGGACGCCGAGCGCGAGCGCGCCGGCGCCGGCCAGCAGGTCCAGGGCGTCCGCCGGGAAGCGCGGCCCGGCGTCGCGCTCCTCCGCCCCCGCCGCGATCGCGGCGAGCGCCGCGGCCAGCGCGGCGGACGGCACCCGGGGCATCGTGCCGGACCGCTGCGCCGCGCTCAGCATGAGGGCTCCCGAAGCGGCTCGAGCGCCAGCCCGCGGCTCCTCGCGAGCTCGGCCAGCGGCCCGATCAGGGCGACCGTCTGGCCGCAGCCGGGACGCAGCGCCCCCGGTCCCAGGCCGTCGTGCATCAGCACCACCGCGCCCGGCACGGCGAGCGGCGCGACCGCGGCGAGCATGGCCTCCGCCCGGTCGCCGCGCCAGTCGCGGGTGTCGGCCGACCAGCGGCAGAGGGCGAGCCCGTGGGCGCCGGCGAGCTCGGCGCTCCAACCGGCCGCCTCGCCCCAGGGCAGCCGCCACAGGCGCGGGCGCACGCCGATGCCGGCGAGCAGCGCGAGCGCGAGCGGGACCCCCGAGCCGGTGAGGCTCGAGGCTAGGTACATGCATGCCAGCGCGATCGTGCCGACGGCGAAGTTCACGACATCCGTCGACCGGTAGATGATCACCAGCCCGAGACCGATCAGGCCGTAGACCGCGCCGTTTGAGACGCCGCTGATCAAGCTGAGCAGTAGCTCGTCCATGGGGGTTCGCTCCTCGCCTCTGTCTCGTCGCTGCGGACTAGTGGGCCAGTGGGGGGGCGGCGACGAACTCGCCCTGCGCGACGAACTTGCCGTCCTGGACTTCGACCCGCTGCAGCTGGTTGGTGCCCAGGTGCGCGTCCTTGCCCCACTTCAGGGGCGGGAGCATGCCGGTCTCGACCGTCTGCGCCGAGCTGAGCGCCTTGGTGATCGACTGCGGGGTGATGTCGCCCTTGATCGTCTTGAGGACCTCGGCGAAGGCCATCGCGCCCGCGAACGAGGCGGCGGAGTTGCTACTCGGCTGCTCCTTGGGCGCGAACTCCTTCAGCGCGGCGCGGTAGGACTCCATCGCGGGGCTCGGGTCGAGCGACGGCTTGGTGAAGGACACGGCATGGAAGCCGTTCGCGGCGTCGCCGGCGAGCTTGATCAGACCCTCGTCGCCGGTCGGGCCATAGCCGTAGACCGGCGCCGTCAGACCCTGCAGCTTGGCCTGCTTGAGGTAGGCGGCGGCCTCCGGGAAGGCGAGGATCGTGACGACCGCGTCAGGCTGCTTGGCCTTCACCTGGCCGACGATGGGGCTGTAGTCGGTGCTCTGGAACTTCGTCACGACCTCATCCACCTGGACGCTGGGATTGACGGCCTTGGCCGCCGGCCCGACGTGCTTTGCGACGTTCTCGAACGCGGCGGGGTCACTGCGGACGACGACGATGTGCTTGGCGCCGTCCTCGGCCGCCCAGGCGCCGATCGCGGCGGCCTGCTCCTCATACAGCGTCTGGTAGCCGAAGAGCAGCGGCTTGGCCGGGTCATACCAATCGGCCGCACCGCCGTAGGGGTTGACGATCGGCACCTTCGCCTGGTTGAGCACATAGGGGAACGCGGCGGCCGTCGTAGCCGTGCCGTTCGCTCCCACGATCGCGGCAACCTTGTCCGAGCCGACGAGCTGGCGCGCGGCCTGGATCGTCTGCTGCGGATCGAACGCGTTGTCGCGGGCGATGAACTCGACCTTGCGGCCGTTGATGCCGCCGTCGGCATTGACCTTCTTGAAGGCCGCGACGACGCCCTCCTTCTGCGGGATTCCCGACGCGGCAACCGGCCCGGTCAGCGGGAACCAGCCGCCGAGTTTGATCGGGTCCTTCGAGCCGCCGGAACCTCCACCGGACGCCGCTTCACCGCCGCTTCCGCAGGCAGTGATAGCGAGGGCGGCCACAGCGGCGGCCAGCACGGATGCGATGCGCATTCCCCTTCTTCTCCTCATTCGGGTGCCTCAAAAGGATTTGACTTGAGGTCACTTCAGCAGTGTAAGTCGACAAGTGAGAGGCGTCAAGCGCTTTCGCGAAAAAAAATAACCCGAAGTCAAATCAGGTTCGATCAATGGAGGCCGAGGCCATGGTCGCCGTATCCCTCGCGTAGCGGCGCTCTCATGCCTTCGCGCGTTCGTCGAAAACAACTGATGCGACTTCAGTAGACGCGAGGCCGGCGTGCTCGAGTCGTCGGGGAAGGCGCGCGCTGGGAGTTGACCGCCCTCACTGATACGCTGAGGTGACCTCAACAAGGGATGAACTGTGCCGCAAGCTCGTCGTAAGCCAACCACGAGAGTCTCGTCTCGTAACAAGCGAGCGGAGATCCTCTCGACCGCGACCGAGTACTTCGCGCGTGAGGGTTACCAGGACAGCAAATGGGCTGACGTGGCCGCGGCCGTGGGCGTGGGGTCGACCGCGCTCTACCACTACTTCGAGTCCAAGCTCCACTGCCTGTA
>JAWVEW010000121.1:0-5075 GCA_033856495.1 Miltoncostaeaceae bacterium
AGCCGTTACCCGCGCTCGCCAACCTCAGTGTCGAGCCCATTCGGCATCTGGGTGACGACCCCATCCAGGCGAGCCGCCCGGCACGCCGCCATCAGCTCGTCGTCGTCTGCCTCGGGCCGCGCGTACCGAAGGTTGTCCCGCACGGTGGTGTTGAACAGATACGTCTCCTGGGTCACGATGCCGATCTGCGTCCTGAGCCAGGCGAGCGTCACGTCCCGCACGTCCCGGCCATCGATCTCGATCGACCCAGCGGTCACATCGTAAAACCGCGGTATGAGATAGGTGACCGTGGTCTTCCCCGCGCCTGTGGGTCCGACGAGCGCGACCAGCTGGCCCGGCCTCGCTTCGAACGTGACGTCATCCAACGCTCGGCGGCCCGGCACGTACTCGAAGCCGACGTTCCGGAGCGCGACGGCCCCGCGCGCCGGTTCCTGGGGATGCACCGCATTTGGGGCGTCGCGGACGTCCGCCTCCGTGTCCAGGTACTCGAAGATGCGGTCGAAGAGGGCCAGCGAGCTCTGCACCTCCACCCCCACCGACAGCAGCTGGGCCACCGGCCAGAGCATCCGCGTCTGGAGGGTCGTGAAGGCGACCACGGTGCCGATCGAGATGGCGCCGCTGCCCGCAACCAGGCTCTGGCCGGCGAACCAGTAGACGGCGGCCGGCAGCGCGGCGAAGGTCATCTGGATCGTCGCCATCCGCCAGCGTCCGGCCATCCGCTGGCGCACCTCGAGCGCCGCCAGCTCCTCGGACTCCCGGCTGAAGCGGGCGGCCAGGTGAGCCGAGCGGCCCATCGTCTTGCCCAGCAGCACGCCGGACACCGACAGCGACTCCTCCACCAGCGACGAGAGGTCGGCCAGCCGCCCCTGACGGACGCTCGTGATCCGCCGGCGCTCCTCGCCGACCCTCCGGGACAGCCAGACGAAGAAGGGCAGAAGCGCGAGGGTGAAGACGGCGAGCCGCCTGTCTAGGATCACCATGGCCACGGTGGTGGCCACGCCCGTGGTGACGTTCTGCGCGATCGAGGTCGCCGTGCTGGTGACGACGGTGTCGATGCCGCCGATGTCGTTGGCGATCCGGGACTGCACCTCGCCCGTCCGGGTGCGCGTGAAGAAGGCCAGCGAGAGCCGCTGCAGGTGCCGGTAGACGGCGGCCCGCAGGTCGTGCATCACCCGCTGGCCGACGACGTTGGAGAGCCAGGTCTGGGCGACGCCGAGGGCGCCCGTCGCCACGGCGATGGCGACCATCCCCAGCACCAGCGCCGTCAGGAGCGCGGTGTCGCGCTCGGGGATCGCGTTGTCGAGCACGTCCCGCAGCAGGAAGGGCGACACCATCCCCATGCCCGCGGAGAGCACGATGAGCCCCACCACGAGCCCCAGCCGCGGGCGGTAGGGACGGAACAGGCGCACGATCCTCCGCACGTCCCGCCGGCGCGCCGTGCCGGCCGGCGGGGGCTCCGGCGGCGCCGGCGCCCGGGGCCGCTCCCCGGCGGCGAACGGTCGGTCTGGACGCACCTTGGCCCCCCGGGCGACTGCGGACGCTCCGGATTGTTGCACCGGGGCGCGGCCACGGCCCACGCCGCGCCGGCGCCGCCCGATGCTCAGCGCAGCGGGAGCCGGGCCGGCGTCTGGGCCGACCGCGGGCCGGGCTGCGCGGGGACGGGCGCCAGCGGGAGGGCGACGAAGAAGGTCGACCCGCGCCCCTCCTCGCTCTCCACGCCGATGCGCCCGCCGTGGGCCTCGACGATCATCCTGCTGATGGCGAGGCCGAGGCCCGTGCCCGGGATCGCCTCGCGGGCGGCGGCGCTGGTGCGGTAGAAGCGCTCGAAGAGCCGCGCCTGCTCCGCCGGCGCGATCCCCATGCCGGTGTCGCTGACCTCGATCCGGCCGTCCCCGTCGCGCATGCCCACCCGAAGCTCCACGCGTCCCCCGGGGGGCGTGAACTTCAGGGCGTTCGAGAGGAGGTTGTCGATCACCTGGGCGATGCGGGCGCGGTCGGCGGCGCACGGCAGGGGGAACTCCGCGCGGACGCTCAGCGCGATGCCCCGCTCGTCCGCCTGCGGCCGCGCGCTCTCGCCGCACTCGCGTGCGATCGCCGCCAGGTCGATCTCGGCCGGCTCGAGCGCGAGGCGGTCCGCATCGGCCCGGCCGACGACGAGCAGGTCGCCGACGAGGCGCAGGAGCCGCTGGGCGTTACGCTCCGCCACGCCCAGGAAGCGCCGCTGCCGGTCGCTCAGGGAACCCAGCTCCTCGTCGTCGTCCAGCACCATCTCGAGGTAGCCCAGGACGGAGCTCAGCGGCGTGCGCAGCTCGTGCGAGGCGAGGGCGATGAACTCGTCCTTGAGCTGCTGCACCGCCTGCCGCTCGGTGACGTCCTTGACGGTGGCGGGGTAGCCGATCACGCCGCCGTCGGCGTCGCGCAGCACGAAGGCGCTGAGGAGCACCGGGATGGGCCGGCCGTCCCGGTGGCGGAACTCGAGGTCCCACTCGCCGGCACCCTCGGCGTCCAGGCGGGAGAACCCGCGGGCGAGCCGCTCCTGGCTGCCGTCCGGCCAGTAGGGGTGGGGCAGGGGCCTCCCCACGAGCTCCTCCCGGCGGAAGCCGGTCATGGCGCAGAAGCTCGGGCTCGCCTCGGTCACCACGCCCGTCGGCGAGAGCACGAACAGCCCGTCCTGCATCGAGCTCACGAGCGCCGCAGCGTAGTCGCGCTGGCGCCGCAGCTCCTCCTCGGCCCGCCGCGCCTCCGTCACGTCCTGGGCGGTGCCGCGCATCCTGAGGACCCGCCCGTCGCCCTCCCGCTCCACGCGCCCCTCCCCGTGGATCGTCCTGACCTCGCCGTCCGAGCGCACGAGCCGGTGGTCGAGGCTGAACGGCTCGCCGTGCTCCAGGGCCCGACCGATCGTCTCGGCGACCCGCGCACGGTCGTCCGGATGCAGCCGCTCGAGATACTCGCCGTAGCCGGGCGCGAAGCCCTCGGGACGCACGTCGAACAGACGGAACAGCTCGTCGGACCACCGGATCACATCGCCCGGCACGTCCCACTCCCAGCTTCCGACGTGGGCGATGCGCTGGGCCTCGGCCAGCTGCGCCTCGCGCTCGCGCAGGGCCGCCTCCACCGCGCGCTGCTCGCGCAGGCGCTCGTCGACCAGCGCCAGCGCGTAGCGCTCCCGGCGAAGGGACTGCCAGATCAGGAGGGCGACGAGGGCGCTGGCCAGCAGGCCGGCGACGAGGATGCTGCCGGGAAGGCCCCACGCGACGCCGGGACCGCTGGCCACGACGCGCCAGCGCCGCCCGGCAAGGGTCACGTTGTGCCCCCGGCCCCCGTCGACCGCGCTGGGCCCGAAGATCTGGGTCGGCCCGTCGAAGATCTGCAGCCGGGTCCCCGCCGGCAGCTGGGCCAGCACATCGGCGGCGAGGCGGTCGATCTCGAATCCGCCGGTCGCGACGCCCAGGAGCGCGGCGCGGCGCTCGGCCACCGTACGCAGGGGCCGGCCGCGGGCGTAGATGGGCTGGAAGACGAGCACCCCGAGCCGCTGGTTCGCGAGCAGGTTCACCGGGGCAGTCGCTCGCGCGACGCCCGTGTCGCCTGCCGCAACGAGCGCCGCCAGCCGGATCGGATCGGTCGCGATGTCCACTCCGAGCGCCCGGCGGTCGCCGGCGATCCGGCTGACGATGAACGTGATGGGGTAGTAGCGGGCCCGCGGCCGCGCCGGCCGGAGCCCGAAGATCGCGGGCTCCAGGATGCGACGGCCGAGGCGGCGCTCGTAGGCCGTCCGCTGCGCGCCCGGCACGGTCTCGCTGAACGTGACCCCGCTCAGGGCCGGCTCGCGCAGGAGGTGCGCCGCGTAGGTGGCGAACTCGCCCTCGGTCACCCCGGGCCTGGCGGCGAAGAGGCTCCGCACGCCGTCGAGGCTCGCGGCGGTGCTCGAGAACACCCGCTCCAGCGCGACCGCCCCGCGGTCGGCGCGGTCCAGGGCGACCTCGCCCGCGCGGACCTGGCTCTGGTGGAGGGCCGTCGCGGCGGCCAGCAGGCTCGCCGAGACGAGGGCAACGAGCACCGCGATCGACCAGAAGAGTCGACGTGCCACAGAATCCCATCGGCCTGGGCGGCCCGGTCTTTAGCGCGGCGTCGGCAGCCTGCGTCGCTCAGCCCTCGGCGAGCCCCAATGGCGTCACCTGCCGCGAGGCGTCCGTGAACTCGTGGAAGATCCCGGTCACCAGGAAGGCGGTCTGCTCGCCGATGTCCACCGCGTGGTCGCCGATGCGCTCCAGGCAGCGCGAGACCAGGAGCATCCGGAGCCCCCACTCGCGCAGCGACTCGTCGCCGCCGAGCGCCAGCAGGTGCTGCGCGACGCGCCGGTTCGCGCGGTCGATCAGCTCGTCGAGCTGGACCAGCGAGACGGCCCCGGTGAGGTCGCGGCGCGCGAACGACTCCAGCGCCACCGTGATCATCTCGGCCGCCCGAACGCCCATCTCGTCGAAGCTCGCGTAGATCGCCTCCTCGTTCGGCAGGTGGGAGGCCAGCTTGGTCAGCTTCGCGATCGTCACGCAGTAGTCGGCGATCCGCTCGAGGTGCAGGTTGGCGTGGAGGATCGCCATCACGAGCCGCAGGTCCGCCGCGACGGGGGTCTGGCGGGCGATCAGCGACCGGATGCCGCTCTCGATCTCCTGGAAGATCTCGTCCACCTCGTCGTCGAGCGCGATCACCCTGTCCGCGACGTCCATCTGGCTCCGCAGGAGCGCCTGGAGCGACGAGCGCAGCGCGCGCAGGGCCAACCGGCCCTCGTCCTGGAGCGCAGCCTCCAGCCGACCGAGGTCCTGCTCCATGGTGATCCTCACCCGAACCGCCCCGTCACGTAGGCCTCGGTGAGCTCGTTGGCGGGGTGGGTGAAGATGACGTCCGTCCTGTCGTACTCCACCAGCGTCCCCGGCGCGCCCTCCGTGCGGACCGTGAGGAAGGCGGTCCAGTCCGCCACCCTCGCGGCCTGCTGCATGTTGTGGGTCACGATCACGATCGTGTAGCGCTGCTTGAGCTCGTGGATGAGCTCCTCGATCTTCAGCGTCGCGATCGGGTCC
>JAWVEW010000122.1:0-10391 GCA_033856495.1 Miltoncostaeaceae bacterium
CGCAGGCGCCCCGGCGCGCCACGATGGCCTCGGTGGCGTTGATGTTGCCCTGGCAGGAGGCGAGCCGGCCGGCCTGCAGGATGGCCTGCACCTTCCACGCCTCGACCGTCCGGTCGGGATCGTAGAAGCGCGTCGTGCGCCGGTCGCCGACGGCCCGCATCACCGGAAGGTCGGGGACCGCCGCCGCCGCGGGGAGGTCGGGGTGCCGCGTCGTCGCGTCGTCCATCGCCTGCCTCCTCCTCGCCGGGCCGAGCGCGGCCCTACGCTGGCACGTCGGAGGGCGGTCCACTACCGTGCCGGCGGTCCTCGGGGAGGGGGAGGCGCGTGGCGGAGCTGCTGGCCGGCAGGACCGGCCTCATCGTGGGCGTGGCGAACAAGCGCAGCATCGCGTGGGCGATCGCCCAGCGGCTGGACGGCGCGGGGGCGCGGCTCGCGCTCAGCTTCCAGAACGAGCGGGTCGAGCGGGAGGTGCGGCCCCTCGCGGAGTCGCTGTCGCGTCCGGGGCCGGTCGTGCCGCTCGACGTCCAGGACGACGCCGGCATGGACGCGGCCGTGGACGAGGCGGCGGAGACGCTCGGCGGGCTCGACATCCTCGTGCACGCGGTGGCCTACGCGCCGGCGGCCGACCTGGCCGGGCGCTTCACCGACACCTCGCGGGAGGGCTTCCTCACCGCGATGGACGTCTCGGCCTACTCGCTGGTCGCCCTGGCGCGGCGGGCGGAGCCGCACATGCGCGTCCGCGGCGGCGGCTCGATCATCACGCTCACCTACCTCGGCGGCGAGCGCGCCGTTCCCGGCTACAACGTCATGGGGCCGGCGAAGGCCGCGCTGGAGTCGAGCGCGCGCTACCTGGCCTGGGAGCTCGGCGAGGCGGGAATCCGGGTGAACGCCCTCTCCGCGGGGCCGGTGCGCACGCGGGCCGCCCGCGGCATCCCCGGATTCGGGACGATGGTGGAGCGGGCGGCCGAGCGCTCCGCGCTGCGGCGCGAGATCGCCGCCGAGGAGGTCGCGGACGCGGCCCTGTTCCTGGCGTCGCCGCTGTCCGCGGCGATCACCGCCGAGGTGATCTTCGTGGACGCGGGCTACCACGCGATGGGGATCTAGGACACCGGCCGCGCCGCCGGCCGCTAGCCTCCCGCGGGGGGCCGGAGAGGTCGAGGAGGCGGACCGTGGCGACTGAGCCCCTCAGGGCGCGGAGCGATGCCCAGGCGGTCGTTCAGGCGATCGGCCTGGAGAAGCTCTACGGCGAGGGCGCCGCCGCCGTGCACGCGCTCCGGGGCGTCGACCTCGAGATCCCCCGCGGCCAGTTCGCGGCCATCATGGGTCCGTCGGGATCCGGCAAGAGCACGCTCCTGCACCTGCTCGGCGGCCTCGACACGCCCACCTCCGGCGAGGTGCGCGTCGGCGACGCGACGCTCTCCCGGCTGTCCGACCGCGAGCTGACCCTGCTGCGCCGCGACCACATGGGGTTCATCTTCCAGTTCTTCAACCTGCTCCCGACGCTGAACGCGGAGGAGAACGTCGCCCTGCCGCTGATGCTCGCCGGCCGGGACCTCGGCCGCCATCGGGATCGGGTGGTGGAGCTGCTGGAGCTTGTCGGCCTCGGGGCGCGCCGGCGCCACCTGCCGCAGCAGCTCTCGGGCGGCGAGCAGCAGCGGGTGGCCGTGGCGCGGGCGCTGGTCACCTCGCCGGACATCGTGCTGGCGGACGAGCCGACCGGCAACCTCGACACGGCCGCGGGCGATCAGGTGCTCGCGATCCTGCGGCGCAGCTCCACCGATCTCGGCCAGACGATCGTGATGGTCACCCACGACCCGGCCCGGGCGAGCGTGGCCGACCGGGTGCTGTTCATGCGCGACGGGCGCCTGGTCCACGAGGCGAGCGGAGCGTCGACGGATCGGATCATCGACGTCATCAAGGGCCTCGAGGTGCGGAGCACGGCGTGAGGCGCCGTCGCTCGCTGGCCTTCACGCTGGCGATCCGAAACCTGCGCCGGCGACCCCTGCGCGCCCTCCTGACGGCGTCCGGCGTGGTGCTGGGCGTCGGGATGATCGTGGGGGTGCTGTCCCTGTCGGCCACGCTGCTGAGCGGCTTCCGCGAGCTCTTCGACGTCGCCTACGGCAAGACCGACCTGGTGATCTCCAAGTCGATCCCGAACGGGCCGCCGGCGCCGTTCGACGCCCGCCTGCTGGGGCGGGTCACGCGTGTGCCGGGGGTCGACGCCGCGAGCACCACCGGACAGCTGCTGGGCACCGCGTACCTGATCGACGCCCGCGGCCGCCTCGTCACGTCGCCATCCGGGCAGCTGAGCGTCAGCGGGGTCGAGCCCGGGAAGGGCGCCGCGGTCGGCGCCTATTCGATCGTCGCGGGCCGCGACATCGTCGGCCCCGACGACTTCACCGTCGAGGAGGGCTGGGCGCGCGACCACGGCCTGAAGGTGGGCGACGCCGTCACGATGGCGCTGCCCGCGGGCCGCCGGACGACGCGCGTCACCGGCGTCTTCCGGTTCGCGCGCAGCGTCAACTTCGGCGACATCGGCTTCGTCGCCGAGCCGCTTGCGGCCGCGCAGCGCGACCTCGGCCAGCCGGGGCAGGTGTCCCAGATCTACGTGCGGGCGCTCGACCGCGCCCAGGTGTCCGAGCTCCAGTCGCGGGTGCAGACGGCGCTCGGGCCCGGGCTGGAGGTCCGCACCCCCTCGGCAGAGATCGCGAACCTCTCGGATCAGCTGCAGGGGCTGAACGTCTTCCTGCTCTTCTTCGCGGGTGTGGCGCTCTTCGTGGGCGCCTTCCTCATCTTCAACGCCTTCAACGTCACGGTGATCCAGCGCACCCGGGAGCTCGGGATGCTGCGGACGCTGGGGGCGACCCGCGCCGCCACCATCCGCCTCGTGCTGGCCGAGGCGGTCCTGCTCGGGATCGTGGGCTCGGCGGTGGGCTTGCTGGCGGGGGTGGGCCTGGCGGTCGGGCTGATCGCCCTGATGAGCTCCGTCTTCGTCGGCGTGCCGTTCGGCTCGCTCACGATCCCGGCCGGCGCGCTGATCTACGGGACGATCGTGGGCACCCTGGTCACGGCCGCCGCCGCGCTGTGGCCGGCGGTGCGCGCCGGGCGCACCAGCCCGCTGCAGGCGATGCGGCAGCGTGCCGAGCGGATCGGCGGGGCGCCGTGGCGCCCCGCCGTGGCCGGCCTCGTCGTCCTGGCCGCCTCCATCCCCGGCGTCGGCATCTTCGCGAGCGGGGACCACCTCAGCACGGGGGAGACGGTCTACGGCGTCGCCGGCATCATCGGCGTGTTCCTCGGGGTGGCGCTGCTCGCGCCGATCCTGGTCCGCCCGCTGGTGCGCGTCCTGTCGGTCCCGCTGCGGGTCTTCGGCCGAACGGAGGGGCGGCTCGCGGCCGACAACGCGGCGCGCGCGCCCGGCCGCACCGCCCTCACCGCCTCCGCGGTGATGGTGGGCCTGGCCCTGGTGATCACCTTCTCGGGCTTCTCCGCGAGCGCGGTGAGCGCCGTGCGCGACTCGATCGACCGCTCCCTGGCGAGCGACTTCATCGTCGTGCCGCGCAACATCTTCGAGAGCCAGGGCTTCTCGCCCGAGCTCGCGCGGCAGATCGCGGCGCTGCCCGACGCCGGGGACGTCAGCGCGGTTCGCTTCGGCTACGCCACGATCGACGGCAAGGCGACCGAGCTCATCGGGGTCGACCCGGCCAGCTACGGGCGCATCTCGGAGACGCGGCTGGACGGCGACGGCACGCCGGACTGGTCGGCGCTGGCGGGGCCCGCCGCGTACGTGACGCACAACTACGCCGCCGACGAGGGGCTCGGGGCCGGTGACACGATCGCGATCGCCACGCCGAGCGCCGGCGTCGACCGGCTGCGGGTTGCCGGGGTGGTGGACGACCGGGTGGAGAGCCAGAGTGGCAAGGGCGTCTTCGTCTCCACCGCGCGGGCCGAGCGCGACGCCGGCCTGACCCAGGACCTGCGCGTCTACGTGCAGGCGCGCGACCCCTCGAGCCGGCAGGCGCTGCGCGCCGAGGTGGAACGGGTGCTGGAGCGCTTCCCCTCGGCCAAGGTGCTCTCGAACGCCGAGCTGAAGGACGAGATCGAGTCGGCGTTCTCGCAGGTCTTCAGCTTCCTCTACGCGCTGCTGGGCGTGGCGATCTTCGCCAGCGCCTTCGGGATCGTGAACACGCTCGCGATGAGCGTGCTGGAGCGCCGGCGCGAGATCGGGATGATCCGCGCCGTCGGGGGGACCCGCTCCCAGGTCCGCCGGATGATCCGCCGCGAGAGCGTGCTGGTGACGCTGGTCGGGGTGATCCTGGGACTGGTGGTCGGGCTCGTGCTGGCCTACGCGTTCGTGCGCTCAGCGGCCTCGAGCTTCCCGGGGCTGCGGTTCGTGATGCCCTGGCAGACGATCGTGATCGTGGTCGCGGGCGCCCTGGTGGTCGCGGTGCTCGCGGCGGCGCTGCCGGCCCGGCGGGCGGCGCGCATGAACGTCATCACGGCCGTCGCCTACGAGTGACGCGCGCGGCGCACCATCCCGAGCCCGACCCACGCCACGGGGAGCGCCAGCAGCATCGAGATGACCGCGAGCGCGCCGTGGACGGCGAGGAAGCCGGCGCTTCGGTCCTCGCCGGCCATGTTCACCAGGCGGGTGATCCAGATGAGCCAGGTCCAGACGGCCGCGGCCAGCAGGAGCGCGCCGACGGTGGGCGAACGCTTGAGCACGCGAGTACCGTAGCTGGCAAGCACGCGCGGCCGGGATGACACCTCGCCCGGCCGATCGGGGGCGATCGGCGCGGGATGCGCGGTCGCCCGACGGAGCGGCGGGTCCAAGAGAGGAGCGCGGGGAATGGCGGCGAGCAATCGCAAGGGCGGCTTCAACATCGGTGGCATCGGAATCGGCGGCCTGCTGGTGATCGGGGGGATCATCGTGCTGCTGTTCGGCCACTGGATCTGGGGCCTGATCCTGATCCTGGTCGGGTTGGTCGCCTTCGGAGGGTTCGCCAAGGGCAAGTGGTACTGAGCGACTGACGCCCGGCGCCGGCGGCCCCGCCCCGGCCGGTATCGTCCGGGGCGGGATGGACGCCTACCTCGCGATCGTGAGCAAGCGGGACGAGCGGAGCTTCGATCCCCGCCCCGTGCCGCAGGAGGCGGTCGAGCGCATCCTCGAGGCGGGACGACTCGCCGGCAGTGCCCACAACCGGCAGCCCTGGCGCTTCCTCCTCGTCGAGGACCGCGACGTCAGGTCCCAGCTCGCGGTCTGCGCCTTCTCGCCGGGGCTGGTCGTGCTGGCGCCGCTCCTGATCGTGGTGGCGGCGGCCGCGGAGGGCACCCGCTTCGCGGGCTTCGACGCCGGGCGCGCGGCCCAGAACATGCTGCTGGCCGGCTGGGCCGAGGGCCTCGCCTCCTGCCCGGCGGGTCTGGCCGACCCGGGGCGCGCGGCCGGCCTGCTCCGCCTCGGGGAGGGTGAGCCGCCCGTCGTGGCGCTGTGCTTCGGCTATCCGCGCTCGCCGCGCGACCCCACGCGCCGCGCGGTGGCCGACTGGGTCCGGCGGGCCAGGCGCCGGCCGCTGTCCGACGTCGTGCGGCGGCTGGGGCGAGCGGGTGGGGACGGCTGATGGCGATGCCCACCGCGTTCCTCTACGGCGAGCACCTCCAGGCCAACAATCCGAGCGACGACGCCGAGCGGCCGCTGCGGCGGCGCCTCGGCATCGAGCTGATCCGGGCCTACGGGCTGCTCGAGCGGCCCGAGGTGCTGTCGGTGGACCCCCCTCCGGCCACTATCGACGAGCTTCTGACCGTCCACTCGGAGGCCTACGTCCGCGCCGTGCGCCGCTACAGCGCGGAGCCGGCGCTGGCCGCAGCCTGGGAGGGCGCCCAGTGGGGGCTGGCGCCCGGCGGCGACACGCCGGCGCGGGCCGGGATGCACGAGGCCGCCGCGGCGGTGTGCGGCTCCTCGCTGGCCGCCGCCCGCCTGATCTGGGAGGGGCGGGTCGTGCAGGCCTTCTGCCCCGGCTGCGGCCTGTACCACGCGCTGGCCAACCGGGCCGCGGGCTTCTGCGTCTACAACGACTGCGCGATGGCGATCCGCGCCCTGCTGACGGCCGGCGCCGAGCGGGTCGCGTTCGTCGACGTCGACGCCCACCACGGCGACGGCGTCCAGTGGATCTTCTACGAGGACCCTCGGGTGCTGACCTGCTCGGTCCACGAGAGCGGGCGCTACCTGTTCCCCGGCACCGGCGACCTGGGTGAGCGCGGGACGGGGCCGGGCCTCGGCACGACGGTCAACGTCCCGCTGCCGCCATTCGCGGGGGACGAGCCCTACCTGCGCGCCATCGAGGAGGTCATCGGGCCGGCCATCCGGCGATTCCGCCCCGACGTGCTGGTCACCCAGCACGGCGCCGACCCCCATCACGCCGACCCGCTGGCGCACCTCCAGGTCAGCATGGAGGGGCTTGCCCGCGCCTATCGCGCCCTCCGCGACATCGCCTTCGATGCCACCGGCGGGCGCTGGCTGGTGCTCTCGGGCGGCGGCTACAACCTCGACCTGCTCGCCCGCAGCTGGACGCTGCAGCTCGCGACGATGCTCGACGTGACGCTGGACGAGGCGCTGCCGCCCGCGTGGCTGGCGTCTGCGCGCGAGCAGACGGGCCGGGACCTCACCGCCCGCCTGCTCGACGACGCCGAGCCGGAGGTCGACGCGGACCGACGCGCCCGCGCCGATGTCGAGGCCCATCGGCTGATCGACCGGGCGCGCGCGCTGGTGAGCTGCTGAGGGCGCAGCCCCGCCGGCTCGGCCCCTCAGCGGTCGAGCTCGAACCAGACCCGGCTCGTGCCCTCCGGCGCGACGTCGCAGCGGTCCGCGAGCGCTCGCACCAGGAACAGACCGCGGCCCCCGATCCGCTCGGGCGCCGGGAGGCCCTGGTCTCCGGCTCCGAAGCCGTGTCCCGAGTCGGCCACCTCGACCCTGACCGCCTCGGCGCGCAGCGTGAGGGTCAGGTCGATCCAGCCGTCCACGTCCAGCCCGGCGTGGACGACCGAGTTCGTCACGAGCTCGCTCACGAGCAGCATGGCGTCCTCGAGCCGGTCCTCGTCGAGGTGGTCGTGGAAGCGGCTCGCCACGACCTCGCGCGCCCGTCGTGGCGCGGTGGCCCCCGGGGCGAGCCGGTACGGCGGCGTCTTCTCGACCTCGCGGAGGCCGGTCCGCCGGCGCTCGTGGGGCCGCGCCTGCCGGCCGCTGCCGCCGTACTGCGCGCCGCCGCGTCCCTGACGCCGGCGGACGTCGTGCTCCCCCGACCCACCGCTCCGGTCGCCCGACGGCGCGCCCCATCCGGCGCCGCGTCGGTGGACTGCGCCCTCTCCGGGCGAGTGACCGTCGGGGCCTGACCATGCGTCGCTCACGCGATCGGCCTCCGCTCCCCTGACATCTCCCTGCCGCCTGGCAGACCTTCGTCGTCTGGACGCTGGTCTGATGCCCGGCGGCGCGGAGGACCAAACGCCGGCTCCCAGGGTGCCGGCCCCCCAACGGCATCGCGGCCGGCGTAGGATCGACGGCCGATGCAGCCCCCCGAGACTGCCGCCCAGCCTCCGCTCGCTCCCGAGCTCCTCGCGGAGATCGGGAGCGCTCCGGCATGGATGTACCGGTGGCCGTTGGGATCGGTCACATTGCCGATGCTGCACCCCGAGCTGCCATCGGTGCACTCGACCCGCCTCGAGTTGATGGCCGACGCGGTCACCGAGGCGCTGCGCGACGCCGGGCCCGGCGCCCGCGCCCTCGACCTGGGCTGCAACGAGGGGTGGTTCTGCCATCGGCTGCTCGAGTGGGGGGCCGCCGAGGTCGTGGGCGTCGACGTGCGCCCCCAGAACCTCCGCCGTGCCGCCCTGCTGCGGGACCACTTCGGCATCCCCGCCGAACGTCTGCAACTTGTGCAGGCGGACGTCTTCGAGGCCACGCCGCAGCGACTGGGCCGGTTCGACGTGGTGCTGCTGCTTGGGCTGGTGTACCACCTCGAGGACCCGATCGGCGCCATGCGTAGGGCGGCGGCGCTGACACGGCGGCTGTGCGTGATCGAGAGTCAGCTGACGCGCCAGACCGCGCCCATCGAGTTCGGCTGGGGCACCAAGGGATCGTCCATGAGCTCGGCGTCGAGCTTCGCGATGCTGGTCGAGCACGACCGCGAGGTGAACCCGCTGGCCGCCCCTGAAGGGAGGGCCAGCCTGATCCCGAACCGCGCGGCGCTGGAGCTCGCCGCCAGGGTCGCCGGCTTCGCCCGGGTGGAGGTGCAGGCGCCGCGGCCGAGCCACAACTCCCAGTACGTCGCGGGCGAACGGGCGGTCCTGCTGGCATGGCCGGATCCGGTCATGCCGGATGCCGAGCGGCAGTCGGCGGAGATCCCGGTGCCCGCCGCCCGGTTGGGGGCGGCGGCGCGCGACCTCGCAGAGGTCCGGGCGGAGCTCGGGGCCGCCCGCTCGCGGCTCGCGGAGCTCGACCGTCAGCTGGGCGTGTTGTCGCGCTCGCTGAGCTGGCGGGTCACGGCGCCGCTGCGCGCGGGCGCCCGGCTTGCGCGGGCGCTGGCCGCCCGACGGCGGGGCGCGCGCTGACCGCTCCTCGGCGAGGCCCTCAGGAGACGCGCTGGAGAAAGCCGCCCGGGTGACAGGAGAGGCCGTACAGCTCCAGGTCGCGCCGGACCCGGAAGCGCGAGCCCTCAGCCGTGGCGAGCCAGGCCGCGATGGCCGGCAGCACTCCGCGCGGCCAGCCGGCGTCGGCCCGCATCGCCTCCACGTCGACGCACCCGTCCTCCACCACGAACCAGCCGCCGGGCGGGACCAGCCGGGCGAAGCTCGCGAGGGCGGCCGCCGTCGTCTCACCGGTGTGGGCCGAGTCCTCCACGACCAGGCAGCGTGACCCGGCGGGAATCCGCTCCCGCACCCGGGCGGCCAGGGCCGGATCGCGCACATCCCCCTCGACGAGGGCGATGGTGGCGGCGTAGTCCGGGTCCACGGACTCGAGGTGCCGCCGCGCCACGTCCACGTCCACGTCGATGGACACCACCAGCGGGGACTCGATCGCCGCGTACCGCGCGAGCGTCAGCAGGCGGTCGCGAAACCAGAGGGCGCTCCCGCCGAACCACGCGCCGATCTCCACCACCACGTTCGGCCGGGCGCGCCAGACCAGGTGCTCGTAGACGCGCAGGTCCTCCGGGAACTTGGTGAGCGGGATGCCCATGTAGGTGTCGAAGAGGTGCATCCGGGCGCGGTCGAGCCAGTACTCGCGCAGCGGCTCGGCCAGCCGCTGCTCGATCGGCTCGCCGTCGTAGTCGCGCATCCAGCCGATCCTCTCTCCGACCCCGAAGGCACGCCAGGGTAGCAACGGCGCGCGACAACCCGCCTGCTGGTGATCTACTATCGAGCCGTACGGTCGAAGGAGGTTCCTCATGCGAGCCCTTCTGGAGACGACCTGCGTGGGTCGGTCGTTCGATCAGATGCGCGGTTGGAGCATCCACTGCGCCGAGCGCGTCCTCGAGACGTCCGATCGGATCGAGCCCGAGGTATCGGTGCTCAACCGGGAGCGCGTGGTGCACCGGTGGCCGCTGCGGTGGGAGTGGCTCGCCGACGACCAGGCCGCCGCGCCGCTGTGGCGTGAGCGGCTGCCCGCCCAGGTACGTGCGGTCGGCGGCGTCGCCTACGCGGTGGTGATGCCCGGCTGGATGGACGCGGAGGGCGGGCTCTGGGTGCTGGAGCCCCAGGAGCGGCCAGCCGAGCTGGACGAGGTCGTGATCCTCGCCGTCGGCGACCGGCGCACGCACGAGCTCCGCGTCGGATTGATCCACCACCGGCCCGCGAGCGGCATCTCGCCCTGGGAACGGGTGCGTCTGGGCGCATACGAGCCGTTGCTCGGTGCGCTCGACCGCGCGCTGGTGTAAGCGCCCGCGCGGCGGGAGCGGTTCGGCCCCGGACGCGCCGTCCGGCGAATGCTTGAATGATCCGCGCCCGCTGCCGATGCAGAGGGTATGCCCCATCACGCCCTCCTCCGCCCTCGCCGCCGCGCCCTTCCCGCGCTCGCCGCGCTCATCGCCTGCGCCGCCCTGAGCGGCGCTCCCGGCTCAGCGAGCGCCGCTGACCCGGGCCTCACCCTCACGGCGCTCTCGCCCGCGAGTTGGTGGCAGGCCGACGGCACGTTCCGGGTGCCGCTGCGGCTGGAGGTCGGCGAGCTGATCACCATCGATCACCTGGAGATCGAGGTCGTCGGCCTGCCCGGCGTCATCACCGTCGCCGCACCCGCCGGGCTCGTGAGCGTGCTGGAGGGGGCGGGTCTTTCGATCGACCTCCCCGGCGTCGCCGGCAACCGCACGATCCGCGTGACGGCGTTCGTCGTCGGCCAGCCGAGCTACGGC
>JAWVEW010000123.1:0-6597 GCA_033856495.1 Miltoncostaeaceae bacterium
CTTGGCCGCTCCGCTGTCGTTCCCCCGCCGCGTGGCGCCCTTCGACCCGTCCGACGCCGCGACCGCGCCCCCGGCATCCCCGGCGGGCAGCACGCCCTCCGCCCGGGCGCTCGCCGCGAGCGAAACGCTGCCTGCCAGCATGCCCGCGCTGGCGGCGACGACCGCCCAGCGGTTGAGTCCCAGCATGATCGTGAACCTCCCTGCAAGGTGGTGATGGGCCCCCTCCGGCGCGGCGATCGACGCTGACCACGGAGCGGCTCGCGAACCCTCGCTCGGGGCGCGGCGGCGGCGGGCTGGCCCTCGGGCCGGTCGCGACTGACCCCACGGCCCCCGCTCTCACGGGCTCCTGACGCTCGTCGGGGCGGCAGTGCCGCCCAGGAGGCTGACCGTGTCGCCCGGAAGGATGTCGGGCGTGAGGCCCTTCCCATCGGGCGTCTCGAGCGCGCCCGACTGCCAGCAGTCGCCCGTGGAGGCGACGAGCGAGGGCGCGCTCGTGTTCACGGTGAGCGGCGTGCAGGGCCCGTGCGGGGCGGGTGACCTGGACGGTCACGCGCCCGAGCGGCGGGCCGATGACGATGACGGAGTCGCCGGTGACCTGGACCGTGGGCGATCCGGTGGGGCGGAGCGGGCCCACCGCCGGCCTCGTCCTTCGGATCCAGTGGGATCCGCAAGGTGGCGAGAGCGGGGCCTCCGCCGAAACGGGTCGTTCTTTCAGCGCGTCGTCACCACCCGCGTCGAGAATCGCCGGCGGGCCGCCGTCGGATCCGAGCCCGTCATTCGCCCACGGCGGCGGGCAATGCGAGGTCGGGCCATTCCGCCGCCTGGCGATCGTCCGCGGCTCCACCGCTCGCTGCCGTGGCGGCCGCGCGAGGCCGCCTCGCCTCGAGCGAGGACACGCTCGCGATCGAGGGCAGCATCCCCTCCGAATGACGAAGGAGGAAGCGCCCGATCTCCTGGTCTGCGCGCGGCTCGTCGGTGCCGTAGAGATGGCCGGCGCCGGGCCAGATCATGAGCTCGGCGCCCGGGATCGAGGCGGCCAGACGCTGGGCGTTCACCGGCGGCACGAGCCGGTCCCGCTCGCCGTGGACCACGAGCGTGGGCGCGCGGATCTCGCCCAGCCGCCCGAACGGGGTGTACGAGGAGGCCGCCCCCATCTGGTGCAGGTAGGCCAGGGCGTCCACCGAGAAGTCCTCGCAATGGGCGATGTCCTCGGCGATCAGGTAACCGCGCTCGCGGCGGGTGGCCTCGCCGTACTTGTAGGCGACCGCCGCCCACTCCGCCTCCTCCCGCGGCATCCAGCCGACGCGCACGAAGAAGGTGAGCATCTTCAGGTCGGGCAGCACTCCCTGCAGCCCTCCGGGTGAGGTCGAGCCGAGGACCAGCCCTGCGACCCGATCCGGGTGGCGAAGCGCGATCCCCTGGGCGACCATCCCGCCGAGCGACATCCCGTAGACGTGGGCGCGCTCCTCCCCCGCCGCGTCGAGCACGGCCATCGCGTCGTCGGCCATCTGCGCGACGGTGTACGGCCAGGGCGTGTGGTCGCTGCGGCCCATGTCGCGGTTGTCGAACGAGATCACCCGGAAGCGTCTGGCGAGCACGGGCACCGTCCGCCACCAGGCCGAGCGCGTCATGCCCTGGCCGCTGACCAGCAGCACCGCGGGCCCGTGGCCGGCGGTCTCGTAGTGGAGCTTGAGCGATCTTCCGTGGGCGAGCGGCATCAGACCACAGCTCCACGGTGGGCAAGCGCGGCGCACTGCCCACGCTGGATTTCGGGGCCTCGTCCACGTTCGCGGACCCGTGCCGACGTCGTCCTCCTCCGGTGGCCCATGTCGGGGCCCTCCTCTCTCCTGGTGGCCTGGGCGGTCTGCCCGAGGAGGATGTGAACTCCATCCGGCCCGCCCGGCTGGCCGCAGTGCCAGCGCTCGCTGGCCGGCCGGCCGGCCGGGCAAGTCGGCTCCGGACGGCCTTCCCGCTACCTGGTAGGCCGGGAGTCAGGCTCCTCGGAAGCGCAGAGGGATGCTGGCGGTGGCGACGCGCGAGGACCGTCGGACGATCCTTTGTCGCGCCCACTCCCACCTGTGAGGAGCTCCCAATGGCCCCGATCGTCACCGCGGGCACCCTGCCTCTCCCGGTTCGCTTCCAGAGCTGGCGCGACTGGCGGGCCGAAACACACCGCGCGCTTCCACCGCTTCCGCTGATTGCGCCCGACACCGCGAGCTGCGCCGTCTGCTGGGGCCAGCGCCGGGTGTGGGAGGAGGCGCCAAACGGCGAGGGGCTGGTGCCGCGCGTCTGCGAGGGCTGCCACGGAGCGGGGCTCGTGAGAACGGACCTGGCGTGAGGCCCATCCTTGCGGCCGAACCGCCCCCGCCCGGCCGACTCCCGCGATTCGAGCGGACCGCGTCGAGCGCCCGCTACGGTCCGCTGCTCACCGTCCAGGGCCCGCTCGAGGAGGCAAGCTCCCGGCGGTTCACCGCCGAGCTCCTCGAGCTGGAGACCTTCCGCGCGGCCAGCCTGACGGTCGATCTGCGCGAGGTCGGCTACATCGACGCGGCCGCGCTCGACGCGCTCCGTCGTGCCGCCCGCCGCTGCCGCGCATGCGGCAGAGGCCTGCGGGTGGTCTGCGCGCCGGGGCCGGTGGAGCGGCTCGTGAGGCTCACCCTGCCGGGCCTGGTCCTGTGGCCGGCCTCGCCGATCGAGCCGGAGCGCGAGGGCCCGGCGCGTGCGGGCCATCGCCCGCTCGCGGTGGCGGCCTCATGATCAGAGGGGCTCGCGCGATGAGCCACGGCGTTGCCGAGATGCGGTATCACCATGAGGGCGAGGGGCTCCCCGTCGTCGACATCGAGCATCGGCATCGGCTCCACGGTCCCCGGATTCCAGCCAGCTGCAATGCGGGGCGCCTTCTCCGTTGCGAGGCTGGTCGCGTGGAGTTCCGCGTCCTCATCGTGGATGACAACAGGTCGTTTCTCGATGCTGCGAGCGTGCTCCTCCAGCGGGAGGGCCTGGGCATCGTGGGCGTCGCCTCGACGACGGCGGAGGCGCTCCGGCGAGCGGACGAGCTGCGGCCGGATGTCGTCCTGGTCGACATCACCCTCGCGGAGGAGAGCGGCTTCGACCTCGCCCGGCTCCTGGTCGAGGACGACCGCCGGTGCGCCTCGGCGGTGATCCTGATCTCGACGCACGCGGAGGCGGACTTCGCGGATCTCATCGCCGAGAGTCCTGCGATGGGGTTCGTGCCGAAGTTGGAGCTGTCGGCGGACGTGATTCGCCGGACTCTCCGGGACGGCCGCCGTTGACCGTCCGCTCGAGCCTCCCGATGCGCTCGTCCACGTCCCTCACGCGACGCCTCAGAAGGTAGCGGGCGTCACCGGTTGAGTGTGCTGGCGGTCCGGTCGGAGCCTCGTTGACGCGCCGGCCGGACGCGCGTGAGCGCCGACCCGGGTTGCGTGTACGCGGCGGCCTCACGCGCCGGATGGCGATTGCGAGCGGACTCATCACGCTCGTCCTGGTCGCGGGCTTCATGGCGGTGCTCCTCGCCATCAGGAATCTCGACGAATCGACGCAGGCGACGCTGCCCGTCCGCCAAGAGCTCGTTGCCGCGAACGCGCTCGAGAGGAGGGTGATCGACCTCGAGACGGCTCTGCGCGGGTTCGTCATCGCACGTGACGAGCGGTTCCTCGGTCCCTGGAAAAGGGCACGTGCCGCCTTCCCCGAGCAGGCCCGGAAGCTGGAGCGCCTCGCGGTCGGCGATCCGGTCCAGCGTGCCCGCATCCGGCGAATCGCGCGCGACGTGAACTCGTACGTCCGCGACTACTCACTGCCGCTCCTGGACGCGGTTCGCCGGAGCGACCCCTCCGCGCGCAGCGTCGCTGAGACCCTGGAGGGGAAGCGGCGCATCGACGCGATCCGTGGCACGTTCGACGCGTTCCTTGCAGCCGCAACCAGAACGCTCGCAGCGCGCGACCGCACTGCCGCGAGCGCGAATCGTCTCGCGATCGCCGGGGCCGGCGTCGGTGCCGCGGGATCGATCCTCCTCATCCTTCTCTTCGCCGGCTATCTGACGCGGGTGATCGTCCGGCCGGTCCGGAGGGCGGCGCTGATGGCGGACCGCGTCGCCGGCGGGGACCTGAGCGCTCGGCTGCACGAGAGCGAGGTCGGGGAGATCGGCAGCCTCGAGCGGTCGTTCAACGTCATGGCGCGCTCGCTGGAGAGGGACCGCGACGAGCTCGCCCGGCTCGCGGAGGAGCAGGCGGCGCTCCGTCGGATCGCGACGCTCGTCGCGCGAGCGGCGCCGCCCGATGAGCTGTTCGCGGCGGTCACCGAGGAGGTGGGGCACGTGCTTTCCGCCGATCTCGCCCTCATGTCCCGCTACGGTCCGGACGAGACCGTGGCCTTCGCCGCCGGCTGGCGCACGACGGGCGACCCCTTTTCCGGCGCCATCCGCCGGACACACAGGCTGGGAGGACGGAACATCGCCACGCTCGTCGCTCAGACCAGCCGTCCGGCCCGAATGGACCGCCTCACGGACGCCTCGGGGGACATTGCCGAGGCCGCCCACGGGAGCGGTGCACGTTCGGCGGTGGGGACGCCGATCATCGTCGAGGGGCGGCTCTGGGGCGTCATGATCGTCGGCTCTTCGCGGGAGCGGCCCCTGCCCCCGGACGTGGAGGCGCGCCTCGCGGACTTCACCGACCTCGTTGCGACCGCGATCGCGAACGCCGAGAGCAGCGCCCATCTCGCCGCCTCGCGGGCGCGGATCGTCGCCACTGCCGACAACACCCGGCGGCGGATCGAGCGCGACCTGCACGACGGAGCCCAGCAGCTGCTCGTCTCGCTTGCGCTCGAGCTGCGCGCCGCGCAGGCGGCCGTGCCGCCGGAGTTCGGCGAGCTCAAGGGGGACCTGGCGAGCCTTGCAGCGGGGCTGGTGCGCGCGATCGACGAGCTGCGGGAGATGGCGCGCGGGATCCATCCGGCGATCCTGGCCGAGGGCGGGCTCGGGGCGGCGCTGAAGACGCTTGCGCGCCGCTCCCCCCTCCGGGTGGAGCTCAACGTGCGCACCGAGGGACGGCTGCCGGAGCGAGTCGAGGTGGCGGCCTACTACATCGTTTCGGAGACGCTCACGAACGCCGCCAAGCACGCACACGCCTCGGTCGCGCACGTCGACGTGGAGGCGGTCGACGGTGCGCTTCG
The DNA here is from genome assembly GCA_033856495.1 of Miltoncostaeaceae bacterium. Lineage (GTDB taxonomy): Bacteria > Actinomycetota > Thermoleophilia > Miltoncostaeales > Miltoncostaeaceae > JAWVEW01. The sequence goes on from JAWVEW010000123.1 coordinate 5,188, forward strand.
CGTCTCCGTCCGCGACAACGGCGCCGGCGGGGCCGATCCGACGAGAGGCTCCGGCCTCGTCGGACTGAACGACCGTGTGGAGGCGCTGGGCGGCGCGATCTCCGTCCAGAGCCCGCTCGGGGCCGGCACGTCCGTTCAGGTGGAGCTTCCACTCGACGACTGACGGGCGCCCGAGCCGTGCGCACCAAGACCGCCTGAGCCCAAAGAGATCCCGTCAGCCGTGACCGGCGCCCATCGGCGCAGGGCGGCGCGCGCGCGGCCTTCGAGGGATGCGCGCGACGACCGCCCCGGCGATCAGCTGAACGTCAGGATGTCGATCTTGACGTCCGTCACGCTGAAGTCCTCGCCGGCCTTGGTGCAGCTGTTCGCCAGCTCCGCCGTCAGCTGATGGGGCGTCGACGCCGCCGGCTCCATCAGCGTGCCCACGACCAGCGGCACCGTGACGCTGCCCGACGGCGCAAGCGTGGGGGCGACCGCGAACGTGGTCACCACGCCATCGACCTTCACCACGAGCGAGTTGCCGAAGGACCCCGTGCACGTGGACGGCGGCTTCAGGGTCACGCTGCCGACGATCAGGTCCACCTCCCCGGGCGCCTGGGTCCACGCGTTTCCGGTGAGCGGGACGCTGGTCGAGGCTCCGTGGGGTGCCACCACGGCCCCAGAACCGCGCGCCCTCACGCCGAGGACCGCGCCGGCGCCGTTGGCGCCGTTGGCGCCGTTGGCGCCGGGCGCGCCGGGGTCGCCCTTCGGGCCAGGGGTTCCACCGGGTCCGGCGGCGCCCCGGACGGCGAGCAGCGTGCCGGGGGCGAAGTCGGCGGACGTGAGCGAGCCGTCGATGACGTTGGCGGTGTCGACACTGCTCGGGGCGAGCTTCGCATGCGTGACGGCGCGGCCGGCGAGGGCACGGGTGCCCACGCTTCCGGGCTGGATCCGCACCGCCGCGTACGAGGTCCCTCCAAGTGCCACGAAGAGGGCGAGGTACGCGACGACGTGGCCGCGGAGATGCGCAACGATCTTCGACATCACAACTCCCTGGCGTATGTGGACGATTTGCCCGTGGCAGGCTGCGACGCCGCGGCCCCTGCCGCGGCTGGCCTTTGGGCCAGGTGCGGTCGTGCCGTAGGCCAGTGAGGCGGCCGGAGTGCAGATGCCCTTCTGGATTGGGGGCCTGACCTCGGTGCTCGCCGCGCTCCTTGGCGGCGCGCGGCTCGCGCGAGAGGCCGGCCGTCGGCTGCACCCTTCCGGCTAGCACGTAGATCTGACTGCGGTCACCCGTAAGCCCGAATGGACGCCCGCCGTGACGAGGGGGACGGCTGCGGTGGGCGATCGTTCGCCAGACGACGGGTCCCGTGTCCGAGCGGCCCGCGCAGCACCAGACCGCAGGAAAGGGGCTCGCTCATGAACGCGCAT
>JAWVEW010000124.1:0-4311 GCA_033856495.1 Miltoncostaeaceae bacterium
CCTCGCCGACCGCTACGGGCGCGCCTACGTCGAGGACACGAGCCGGCTGGGGCTCGGCCGCCCCGACGCCGAGCCCAAGGTGACGGAGACCATGCCCGAGATCCTCGCCCTCATCGAGACCCTGATCGAGCGCGGGCTGGCCTACGCGGCGCCCAACGGCGACGTCTACTACCGGGTCGGGCGCTTCCCCCGGTACGGCGAGCTCTCCGGCCGCCGGATCGACGAGCTGGAGCCCAGCGAGCCTCCGGAGGGCAAGGAGGACCCGCTGGACTTCGCGCTCTGGAAGGCGCGAAAGCCTGACGAGGACGCCTGGTGGGACTCGCCCTGGGGCGCTGGCCGGCCGGGCTGGCACATCGAGTGCTCGGCGATGGCGGAGAAGCTGCTGGGGCGCCGGTTCGAGATCCACGGCGGCGGCATCGACCTGGTCTTCCCGCACCACGAGAACGAGATCGCCCAGACCGAGGGCGCGAGCGGGGAGCCGCTGGCGCAGATCTGGATGCACAACGAGATGCTGGAGCTGGCCGGCGACAAGATGAGCAAGAGCGAGGGCAACATCGCGCTGCTCTCCGACGTCCTCGACGCCTGGTCGCCCGAGACCCTGATCGCGTTCTTCCTTCGGAGCCACTATCGCTCCAAGCTGCCCTTCGACCGGGAGCGCCTGGCGGAAGCCGACGCCGCCTGCCGGCGGCTGCGGAACGCGGTGCAGGCGTTGGACCGCGCGATCGACGCGCCCGGGGAGGGCCACGACGCCGCCCTCGCCGCCGCCCTGGTCGACGCGCGGAACCGCTTCTTCTCCAGCCTGGACGACGACTTCGGCACGCCGGGCGCCTTCGCGGCCCTCTTCGACCTCGTGCGCGCGGCGAACCAGTCGGTCGAGGGCGGCGCGCGCCCCGCCGACGGGCAGCTGCGCGAGGTGCGCCGGGAGCTGGTCGACCTGCTCGACGTGCTGGGGCTCGGCGGCCTCGCCGCTCCGCCGACGGCCCCTCCGGAGGTCGTGCGGCTGGCGCAGGAACGCGACGAGGCGCGCCGGGCGGACGACTACGCCCGCGCCGACGCGCTGCGGGCCGAGATCCGGGAGCGCGGCTGGGAGGTTCGCGACACGCCGGAGGGCGCCCAGCTCTCCCCCGCGTGACCACGGTCGTCTACGGGCGCAACCCGGTGCGCGAGCTGCTGGCCGCGGGGCGGCGACGGGTCCACGAGCTCTTCGCGCTGCCCGAGCTGGCGAGGGAGCGTTGGCTGGCGGAGGGTGGGGCGCAGCCGCGCTCGCGGGCGGAGCTCGGCCGGCTCTGCGGCAGCTCCGACCACCAGGGCGTGGTGGCCGTCTGCGACCCCTACCCCTACGCGGACGCCTGGGAGCTCGTGGCGGCCACGGGGCCGATCGTCTGCCTGGACGGGGTGCAGGATCCCCGCAACGTCGGCGCCGTGGCCCGCGTCGCCGAGGCGGCGGGCGCCGCCGGCCTGGTGATCCCCCGCCGCGGCAGCCCGGGCGTGACGGCAGCCGCCTGCAAGACGTCGGCCGGGGCCGTGGAGCACCTGTCGATCGCGCAGGTCGACAGCATCGCGAGCTTCGTGCACGACGCCAGGGGGCCGGGCCGCTGGGCGGTCGGGGCCGAGGCCGAGGGGGGCGAGGACTATCGCGGGGTCGCCTGGGACGCCGGCACCATCCTGGTGATGGGCGCCGAGGGAGTCGGCCTGCGTCCGCGCGTCCGCGCGGTGTGCGACTCGATCGCGCGGATCCCGCTCGCGGGCAGGGTCGGCTCGCTCAACCTGTCGGTCGCGGCCGGCATCCTGCTCTACGAGGCGAGGCGGGCGATCGACGCCGCGTCGGCCGGAGGGCCACCCGCCTGACGCACGGTTTTTCGGGGCCGGCGCTACACTCCCGCCTTCGTGAGACCCTGGACCCTCGGCGCCGGCACCGCGCTCATCGTCATCCTCGCCGGCGCCCTGGCGCTGGGTGCGATCCTGACGCCCGGCGGGCAGCCGGCGCTCGCCGCACCGGCCGCGGTGACCTGCCTCGGGCGCCCGGCGACGATCGTGGGAACGCCGGGCGACGACCGGATCGCCGGCACGCCCCGCGCGGACGTGATCGCGGGCCTCGGCGGCGACGACACGATCGCGGGCGGCGGCGGGCGGGACGAGATCTGCGGCGGTCCGGGGTCCGACACGCTGGAGGGCGGGGCGGGCGCAGACGCGCTCGACGGCGGGCCCGGCAGCGACATCTGCACCCAGGGCGCCGGGACCGGGCCGAGGCTCGGGTGCGAGACGCCCGCCCGGGATGTTCAGCCCGCCCTGCCGATCCGCGCCGCCTTCTACTACAGCCGCTACCCGGCGGCCTGGCGCCAGCTCGGGGTCTTCCCCTACACGAACTACACGCCGTCGCTCGGCTTCTACGACACGCGGAAGCCGGCGGTGATCCGTCAGCACATCGCCGCGATGCGCTATGGCGGCATCGAGGCCGGCATCGCCAGTTGGCGCGGTCCCGGCAAGCCGTCGGACGCGCGCGTGCCGCTGCTCCTGCGCACGGCTCGCGGCACACCGTTCCGCTGGACGCTCTACGTCGAGGGCGAGGCCGGGTCCAACCCCGGCGTCGGGCGCATCCGAGCCTGGCTGCGGCTCATCAAGGGCCGGTACGGCGCCGACCCGAGCTACCTGCGCATCGGGGGGCGCCCGGTGGTGTTCGTCTACGCCGGCCCCGCCGACCGCTGCGGCATGGCGACCCGCTGGACGCGGGCCAACACGGTGGGCGCGTACCTGGTCCTGAAGGTCTTCCCCGGCTTCCGCGGCTGCCGAGACCAGCCCCAGGGCTGGCATCAGTACGCGCCGGCCACCGCGGTGAGCGACCAGTCGCCGTACGCGATCTCGATCTCGCCCGGCTTCTACCTGGCCGGCGATCCCGCACCGCGGCTCGCGCGCGATCCCGCCCGCTGGGCCCAGGACGTCGCCGCCATGGCCGCCTCGAAGGCGGCCTTCCAGCTGGTCACGACCTTCAACGAGTGGCCCGAGGGCAGCTCGGTCGAGAGCGCCCGCGAGTGGGCGAGCGCCTCGGGCTACGGCGCCTATCTGGACGCCCTCCACGCCGTGGCCGGCGGGCGCCGGCCGGGGCCCCGGCCGCCCCCGCCGCCCGTTCCCGGGCCGAGCGGGACCGACCCGGTCATCGCCGCGGCCGGAGACATCGCATGCGACCCCGGCGCCGGCAACTTCAAGGGCGGACTCGGCGACGGCAACAGCTGCGCGCAGAAGGCCACCTCCGACCTGCTCGTCGGCACGGGGCTGTCGGCGGTCCTGCCGCTGGGCGACATCCAGTACGAGGACGGGGCCTACTCCAAGTTCCTCGCCTCCTACGACCCCACCTGGGGGCGCGTGAAGTCGATCACCCGGCCGGCGGTCGGCAACCACGAGTACCTGACGAAGAACGCGGCCGGCTACTTCCAGTACTTCGGCGCCGCCGCCGGCGATCCCACGAAGGGCTACTACAGCTACGACGTCGGCACCTGGCACCTGATCGCGCTGAACTCGAACTGCCCCTTCGCCGGCGGCTGCGGCGCCGGCTCGCCGCAGGAGCAGTGGCTCCGCCAAGACCTGGCGTCCCATCGCAACCTGTGCACGCTGGCCTACTGGCACCACCCCCGGTTCTCCTCCGGGCAGCACGGGAACCGCCCCGACTACGACGCCCTCTGGCGGGCGCTCTACGCGGGCGGGGCCGACGTCGTGCTGAACGGGCACGACCACGACTACGAGCGCTTCGCGCCCCAGAACCCCGACCAGGCGGCCGACCCCGCCTACGGGATCCGGGCCTTCGTGGTCGGCAGCGGCGGCCGCAACCACTACCGCTTCATCCAGACCCAGCCGAACAGCGAAGTCCGGGACATGACGACCTACGGCGTCCTGAGGCTGACCCTGCACCCCGCCGCATACGACTGGCAGTTCGTGCCGGCGGCGGGCGGCGGCGCCTTCACGGACGCCGGCACCGGCGCCTGCCACGGGATCCCCCCGCCGGCGCGCGCCGGCGCAGCCGCCTCGGGCTGAGGTCCCGCCCGGGCGTGACCCGCGCCTGACCAGCGGGGCCGCGGGGTCCGCAGCCGGCGCCCGCCCATTGGCCCAAGCGGTCAGGAAACTGCGCCGATTCGGCGCCGAAACGCGCACGCGCTCGGCGGCGCTCGCGCGGGCGTTCGATCCCGCCCGACGAGGTCGTGGTCATTTGGCCGCGGGGGCGGCGGTCAATTGGCCGCGGGGGCGGCGGTTTTGGCCACGACCCCGCCTGGACCGTCCTGGGTTCGGTGGAGGCTCATTTCATTGGGTTGAGGGGTTCTC
>JAWVEW010000125.1:0-6308 GCA_033856495.1 Miltoncostaeaceae bacterium
CGTTCGCGGTCGTCGGCCTGCCCGACGCGGCCGTCCAGGAGGCGCGCGAGCGGGTGCGCTCGGGGCTCGTGAACCAGGGTTACGCGATCCCGGCGCGCCGGATCGTCGTGAACCTGGCGCCCGCGGATCTCCGCAAGGCGGGCCCTCAGTACGATCTGCCGATCGCGCTGGCGATGCTCGGCGCCTCGGGCCAGCTCGGGCTCGCCGCGCTCGGCGGCGTCGGCGCCGTCGGCGAGCTGGCCCTCGACGGGCGCCTTCGTCCCGTGCCCGGCGCCCTGGCGATGGCCGAGCACGCGGCCGCGCGCGGCTGGCGCCGGCTGGTGGTGCCGGCCGCGAACGCCGCCGAGGCGGCTCTCGTGGAGGGGGTGGAGGTGCTGGGCGCCGACGGGCTGCGCGACGCCGCGGATCTGCTCGAGGGGCGGCGCGAGCCGCAGCCGACGAGCCTCGACGCGGCGGCCCTGCTCGGCGCGGCGGACGCGGGACCGGCGCCGGACCTGGCCGAGGTGCGGGGCCAGGCGCCCGCGCGACGGGCGCTGGAGGTGGCCGCCGCCGGCGCGCACTCGGCGCTCCTGTTGGGGCCGCCGGGGGGCGGCAAGACCATGCTCGCCCGTCGTCTCCCGGGCATCCTGCCGCCGCTGGCCCTGGAGGAGGCGATCGCGGTCACGCGCATCCACTCCGTCGCGGGCCTGCTGCCGCCCGGTCAGCCGCTGGTGCTGCGGAGGCCGTTCCGGGCGCCGCACCACACCATCTCGGCCGTCGGCCTGGTCGGGGGCGGGCGCATGCCCCGGCCGGGCGAGGTCAGCCTCGCACACCTCGGCGTGCTCTTCCTGGACGAGGTCTGCGCCTTCGCGCCCTCGGCCCTCGATGCCCTTCGCCAGCCGCTGGAGGAGGGGCGGGTCGACGTGACGCGGGCGATGACCAGCGCGCGGTTTCCCGCCCGGCCGCTGCTGCTCTGCGCCGGGAACCCGTGCCCGTGCGGATTCGACGGCGACCCTCGCCGGAGCTGCGCCTGCCCGCCCGGACGGGCGGAGGCCTACCGGGCGAGGCTCTCCGGCCCCGTCGCCGACCGCATCGACCTGCGCGTCCACGTGCCCCGGCTCGGCCGCGAGGAGCTCATGGGAGCCGCGCCCTCGGAGCCCAGCGCCGCCGTGCGCGCCCGCGTCATTGCCGCCCGGCAGCGGGCCCGCGCCCGCGGGCAGCCGGTCGTCAACGCCGAGCTCTCGCCGGCCGACGCCCGCCGCGCCGCGGCCCTCGACGACGAGGGCCGCGGGCTGCTGGCGCGGGCCATCGACCGCCTCGACCTCTCGGCGCGCGGGCACGACCGGGCGCTGCGGGTGGCGCGGACGATCGCCGACCTGGCCGGCAGCGAGCGCGTCTGCGCGGACCACCTGGCCGAGGCGCTGCAGTACCGCGCCGCGCTCGACGAGGGCCCGACGACCAGGGCGGCGTGAGCACGGGCGCGGCCTGGCCGCTGGGCCTCGCCCGGCTGGCGGCGGAGCTCGATCGGGACCTGCAGCGGGCGGCCCGGGCCGCCGGCGGCCCCGCCGCCCTCTGGGAGGCCGGACCCGGGGAGCTCGCGCGCCTGCTGCGGCTGGACGCGGACGCGCTCGCCCGAGCCCTGCGTGCGCGGGCCGGCCTGCGCCCGGGGGAGACGGCGCGGACGCTGGCGGACGCCGGGATCGCCTGCCTTGGTCTTCACGAGCCGGCCTACCCGTCCCGCCTGGCCGAGATCTACGATCCGCCCTTCGCCCTCTTCTCGCGCGGCGCCCGCGATCGCGTGCTGGCCGGCGTCGAGGAGGGGCCGACCGTGGCGATCGTGGGCGCGCGGCGGGCGACCGCCGCCGGCTGTCGGTTCGCGCGCGATCTGGCCGCGGCGCTCGCGGCGCGCGGGGCGGTGATCGTGAGCGGTCTCGCCCAGGGCATCGATACCGCCGCCCACGAGGGGGCGCTCGGGCGCGGCGGCGCCACCGTGGCCGTCCTCGGCAGCGGCGTGGACGTCAGCTATCCGCGTCGCAATCGGGGCCTTGCCGAGCGGATCGCGGCGCGCGGGCTCGTGATCTCGGAATACTGGCCCGGCACGCGTCCGGCGCCCTGGCGCTTCCCGGCGCGCAACAGGATCGTGGCGGGCCTGTCGCAGGCGGTGGTCGTGGTGGAGGCCGGGGCCCGCTCGGGGGCGCTCATCACCGCCGACCTGGCCCTGGAGCAGGGGCGCGCCGTGCTCGCGGTGCCGGGGTTTCCCGGCGCCGAGGCGTCCGTGGGCTGCAACGCCCTCCTGCGCGCGGGCGCGGCCTTGTGCGAGGGGCCGGACGACGTGGAGGCCGAGGTGCCGGACGCGCCCTGGACCCCCTCCGCGGCCTCGCCCTCGCGGCCGGCGCCGGGCGGCCTGGAGGGCGAGGTGCATCGCATGCTCGGCCGCGGTCCGCTGCGCCCGGACCAGCTCGCGGGCGCCCTCGGGGCCGAGCCGGGCCCGCTGGGCGCGGCGCTCGCGCGCCTGGAGCTCGACGGCCTCGTGCTGCGCGGCGAGGGCGGTCGCTTCTGGGCCGCACCGCTGGGAGGCGACAGCCGGTGACCGGCGCGCCGGACCGGCGCCTAGCGGGTGGGCGCCCGCCGCGGCCGGCCGCCCGTGGGGCGGCTGGTCCCGTAGCGCTCGAGCACCCTGTCCGCCATCTCGGCCACGGTGGCGCGCAGGCGGACCGGCTCGAACAGCACCGCCTCTCCCTGGTGCTTGAGCAGCTCGCGCACCAGCCAGGCCTCGCTCGCGTACGGGATCTCGACCAGCACGGAGCCGTCGGCGTGCCGCTCAGCCGAGCGGTGCTCCTCGGCCAGCCAGCGCGCGACCTGGGGGCTGCACCAAACGGACGCGCTCTGCGCCATCACGCCGCCCGGCTCGCGCCGCTCGCCCCAGGGCTGGTAGGGGCCGACGTCCATCTCCGGCCGCCGCCGGAAGCGCTCCTCCAGCAGCAGCGCGCTGCGCACGCGATCGAGGCGGAAGGTGCGCTGGGCCTCGGCGCGGTGGCAGTAGGCGACGACGTACCAGGCGTCGCGGGCGTTGATCAGCAGGTGCGGCTCGATCCGGCGCCGGGTGATCGCGCCGCGCGTCTCGGTCCAGTACTCGATCTCCAGCAGCCGGTCCTCGCGAATGGCGCGGGCGAGGGCGTCGGCCACCTCCGCGTTGGCGGTGTGCACCCTGCCGAGCTCGACCGACGGCCGGCCGCGCTCGGCGCCGATGGCGGCCTCCACCTTGCCGCGCACCGAGCTGAGGGCGCGCTCCGCCCCGATGGGCAGGCGGTCGTCGATGAACTGGAGCGCCCACAGCAGCGCCTTGGCCTCGAGCGGGGAGAGCCTGGCAGGCCGGGCGAACTGCTCGCCGTAGATCTCCTTCTGCACCGCGACGGCGTCGTCCTCGATCTGCGCGTAGAGCGCGTAGCAGCCGCCCCCGAAGTTGATGAGGTTCAGCAGGTTGAGGTCGTCCTCCAGCATCTGGGTGCTGAGGTTGAGGCTGCGGCGCAGCTCGGCCGTGGGGATGTGGGCCTCGGTCGAGGCGCCGCAGGCCGACAGCAGCCGCGTCATGAGGGCGAGCAGCCGGCTGAAGCGGTCGACCGGGACGACGAGCTCGGGCCGCTGCTGCGGGCCCGCCGCCGGCGTGTCGGCGGCCGGCGCCGGCTCCTCCAGGGCGCGAATGCCGCGGCCGCCGCCGGCCTCGTGCCGGTCGCGCACCAGCTGGAGCGTCTCGATCACGGCCTCCCGCAGCTCCGGCGGCTCCAGCACCTCCGCCTCCGGGCCGAGCCCGAGGATCCAGGAGACGATCTCGCGCTGGTTGCCGTACGCGGTCGCGTATTCGCCGGAGCCGTCGGCCCGCATCTCGACGCTGCCGTAGTCGCCGAACATCTGCTCGACCCACCACGCGATCGTCGGCGTCAGCAGGATGCGCGCGGAGGCGCCCGGCCCCTCGAGCTGCCACGGCGCCCGGTCGCGGTAGTGGGCGAGGTCGAAGTCGCGGGGAGAGGGGAAGTCGTGGTCGGCCCGGGTGGCGAACGCGATCCGGCCCTCGATGCGCGAGAGGCGGAACACCCGGATCGCCTCCCGCTCGTGCGAGTGGCCCACGACGTACCAGTGGCCGCCCCAGTAGAGGAGGCTGTAGGGGTCGACCTCGCGCTCCGAGCGGTCGTCGCGGCCGATGGTGTAGTAGGTGAAGCGGATGGTCTTGCGCCGGCTGATCGCCGCCTCGATCTTGATCAGGTGCGCGGCCACCTCGGCCGAGTAGCCGCCGCCGAGGAGGTTCACGGCCACGGTCCGGGCGGTGTGGTCGTCCAGCGGGCTGGGGCGGCCCAGCGTCAGGTGCTGCAGCGCCAGCCGCAGCGGCTCGGCGTAGGCGAACTGGCCCTCCAGTAGGTAGAGGCAGGTCTGCAGCGCCGACAGCTCCGCCTCGTCGAAGTCGATCGGCGGCAGGTAGTAGTTCTCGGGCGGGAGCGCGTAGAGGTCCCCCTGGAAGGGGTCGTCCGTCGGGCGCTCGACCGCCAGCCGCAGGCCCATCGCCTCGATCTCGCAGCGGTCGGCGTAGAAGCGGCGCAGGAACGCCTGCTGGGTCATGCCGCCGTAGCCCTCGACGGCCTCATGGATCTCCTCGGCCGTCACCGGCCGCCCCAGAGACATGAGGAAGGCGACCAGGGACAGCTGTCGGATCAGCTTGTCGTCATCCCTCAGCGCCACGGTCGCTCCTTGCGAGAGGCGGCACGCGATCGTCGATGATAACCCAGCCCTCGTGATCGGCGTCGGCGCCGCCGCGCGGTGGGTCGCCGGGCGTCCGCAGCGTGCGGCCGTTCCGCTGGCGTTGCGGCCGTCTGGGCGCCGGCGCCCGGCCGCCGCAGCCGCGGCGCTGGCCGCCGCGGCGCTGGCGTTCGCGGCCGGCGGCTGCGGGGCGCGGCCGGCCGTCCTCTCCGGGCGGGTGTCGCGCGCGCTGGATGGCGACACGATCGTCGTCGCGGGCGTCGGGGTGGTGCGCTATCTCGGCATCGACACGCCCGAGGTGCACGATCCGCGCCGGCCGGTCGAGCGCTTCGGCCGGCGGGCCTGGCGCGTCAACGCGCGGATGGTGGTGGGGCGGCAGGTGCGCCTGGAGACCGATCGCGAGCGGCGCGACCAGTACGGGCGGCTGCTCGCCTACGTCTATCTGGGCCGCGTGATGGTGAACGCCGAGCTCGTCCGGCGCGGGCTCGCGCGGGCCTACCCGTTCGCCCCGAACACGCGCCACGCCGCCCTCTTCGCCCGACTGGAGGCGGTGGCCCGGCAGCGGCGGCTGGGGCGTTGGGGCGCTGCGGAGGGGGGACCGCCCTGGGGACGGCTCTGACGACGGGTCAGAGATGCTCGGGCTCGAGCCGGCCGAGCCGGGCGCGCTCCTCGAAGAGCGCCCGGTGGGCCGTCCCGGCGATCCGCATCTCCAGCGGGATGAGCAGCGCCGGCGGCAGCAGCGCCCAGGCCAGGGGCGGATGGAGGGCGGCGGCGGTCCCCAGGCCGGCCGCCATGCCGAGCAGGATCACCGCCAGCTCGGAGCGGGTCACCGACGCCGGGTCGTCCGGGACCGCGCGCAGATGGGCGGCGAGCGCGAGGGCGAGCGCCACCGACGCGATGGCGAACCGCCGGTCCACCGCCAGCGTCAGCGCGAGCGCGGCAGCCAGCGCCAGCGCCGCCCAGCCCACCGCGTACCGCCTGGCCGCCGCCCCCAGCAGCACCACGCTGGTGGTCTTCGGCGGCCTCGCGCGGCTGTCCGGCCCGCGATCGAGGTAGTGGTGCATCATCAGCATCGCCACGCAGGACGCCGCGTGGGCCACGCCGGCCAGTGCGGCCGCCCCCGACAGGCTGCCCCGCTGGAGCAGGTAGCCGCCGGCGACGCAGCCCCAGACGCAGCTGAAGGCGACCGCCTCGCCGACGAAGGGGCGGTAGGCGGCCCGCAGCGGCGGCAGCGTGTAGAGGACGGCGCCGGCCAGGCCGGCGATCCCGAACAGCGCGAGAGACCAGCCCCACGTCGCCGCGGCGGCCAGGCCCAGGGCGGTGGCCGCGACGGCGGCCCCCAGCCCGAGCCACGCGAGCTCGCGGGTGGTGAGCAGCCCCGAGGCGACCACCTTGCTGCCGCCGCTGATCGCCCGCGGGGCGGGGTCGCCGTCGGTGCCCGACCGCCAGTCCGCGATCTCGTTCACGCAGTGGGCCACGAGCCCCTGCAGCAGGACCCCCACGGCGACCGCAGCCAGGTACCCCCATGGCGTGATGGGGCCCTCCCTGCCGGCGAGCCCGGTACCCAGGGTGATGGCCGT
>JAWVEW010000126.1:0-3422 GCA_033856495.1 Miltoncostaeaceae bacterium
GCCCGCGCTCGCCGGCGCCGCGCTGGCCCCGCTGCTCGCGGTGGCGCTCTTCGGAGTCCTCGGCGGGCGCCCGCTGGCGCCGCTGACCGGGACCGCCGAGGCGGGCGCGCTGCGCAACCCGATCGACGCCTGGTCGCTCGACGACAGCTACATGGCGATGCTCTGGCGCGAGGCGGCCCGGCCGCGCGCCCTGCTCTTCCTGGTCCTGCCGGCGCTGGCGCTGACGGCGGCCGCGCTCTGGCTGCGCCGGGAGCGGCGGGCGCTCCTTCCGGCCGCCTGGCTCGCCTGGGCGGCCCTCTACCTCGAGCTCGGCACCCTGCCGAACCTGACCAAACCCGCCCGCTACCTCACCCTCTGCACCATCCCGGCGGCGCTGCTGGCGGCGTTGGCGCTGGAGGGGCTGGACGGGCGGCTGGCGGCCCTCGCCGCCGCCGCCCCGGCCGCGGCGCTGGCAGCCGCTGCGCTGGCGCTGTCGCCGCTGCCCGCGCGGGAGCATCGCGCGGAGGACGTCGTGCTGCTGAACCGGGTGGCCGCGCGGCTGCGCTCGCTGCCGCCGGGCCCGGTGCTGGCCGAGGGCTACACCTGGTGGGCGAAGCTCGGCGTCTACCTGGCGCGAGGCCGCCTGGAGGTGCCGGCCGCCACGGATCCCGCGTTCCTCGACGCCGCCGCCCGGCGGGCGCGGCGCCGGCTCGACCCGCTCCCGCGCGTCGCCGACTACCGGGGCGGCTACGTGGTCCTGGGGCCGGCGCGTCCGCGGGCGGGCTGGCCCAGCGACTGGGGCCGCTTCCGGGCGCGCTTCCGCGCCGAGGTGCCCTGGTCGCGGCTGCGCGAGGTGGCCCGGGTGGGCGCCGCGACCATCTACCGCTGGCCGGCGGCATGAGGGCCGACGAGGTGGCGGTGGTGATCCCGGCCCGCGACGAGGAGCCGACCATCGCGGCGGTCGTGCTGGGCGCCCGCGCCGCCCTGCCGGGCGCGCCGGTGCTGGTGGTCGACGACGGCTCGCGCGACGGGACCGGCGGCGCGGCCTCGGCGGCGGGAGCGCGCGTGATCACGCTGGCGCCCGCCGCGGGCTACGCGGGCGCGCTTCGGGCCGGCTACCGGGCGGCGCTCGCCGGGGGCGCGCGGGCGGTGCTCCAGCTGGATGCGGACGGACAGCACGACCCGGCCGACCTGCCGGCGCTGCTGGCGGCGCTCGCCCACCACGATCTGGTGCTCGGATCGCGATTCCTCGGCGCCGGGGCGCCCTACCGGGTGCCGGTGGGCCGGCGGGCTGGGATCGCCGCCTGCCGCTGGATGGCCGCCCACGTGGGCGGGCTGCGGCTGACCGACCCGACCTCCGGCTACCGGGCGCTGCGGGCCGACGTGGCGGCGCGCCTGGCCGCCGAGGGCTTCCCGCGCGACCTGACCGAGTCGAGCCTCCTGATCGCGCTCCATCGCGGCGGCGTCCGCGTCGGCGAGGTGCCGGCGCGCATGCGGGCGCCAAGCGGCCGCTCGATGCACGCCGGCCTCGCGGGCGGCGCCCACTTCCTCCGGATCTCGGCCGCCGTCCTGGCGCTGGCGGCCCATCGGACGGCGGGGGAGTAGGTTTCGGCGCATGCCGACCTCACTCGTCACCGGGGGCGCCGGGTTCCTCGGCTCGCACCTGTGCGATCGCCTCTTGTCGGAGGGCCACCGGGTGCTCTGCGTGGACAACTTGGAGACGGGGACGCTCGAGAACATCGAGCACATCCGGTCGCGGGACTTCCGTTTCGTGATGCACGACATGCTCCAGCACCTGGAGCTCGACGAACCGGTGGACTACGTCTTCCACCTGGCCTCGCCGGCGAGCCCGATCGACTACCTGCGCCTGCCCCTGCATACGCTGAAGGTCGGCTCCTACGGCACCCACAACGCGCTGGGGCTGGCCAAGCGCCACCGCGCCCGCTTCCTGCTCGCCTCCACCAGCGAGGTCTACGGCGACCCCCAGCAGCACCCCCAGAGCGAGGGCTACTGGGGCCACGTGAACCCGATCGGGCCGCGCGGGGTCTACGACGAGGCCAAGCGCTACGCGGAGGCGCTGACGATGGCCTACCACCGCCAGCAGGGGGTGGACACGCACATCGTGCGCATCTTCAACACCTACGGCCCGCGCATGCGCCCCCACGACGGGCGCGCGATCCCGACCTTCCTGCGTCAGGCGCTGGCGGACAAGCCCCTGACGGTCTTCGGCGAGGGCAGCCAGACGCGCTCGTTCTGCTACGTCTCGGACGAGATCGAGGGCCTGCTGCGGCTGATCCAGAGCGACTACCACGAGCCCGTGAACATCGGCAACCCGACCGAGTTCACGATCCTGGAGCTGGCCGAGACGGTCATCCGGCTCACCGGCAGCCGCTCCGAGATCGTCTACGAGGCGCTGCCCCAGGACGACCCGGCGGTGCGCCGGCCGGACATCTCGCTGGCCCGGGCGCTGCTGGACTGGGAGCCGACCATCGGGCTGGAGGAGGGGCTGCAGCTGACGCTGGGCGCGCGGCAGCGCTCGCCGCTGCCCGGCTGAGGCCGCCCCCGTGACGGGCCCCGCCGAGGCGGTGCGCGCCCGCGGGCTGAGCAAGTCCTTCGGCGCGGTGCCGGCGGTGCGCGGCATCGACTTCACGATCGCGGCACGCGAGTGCTTCGGCTTCCTGGGGCCGAACGGCGCCGGCAAGACCACCACCATGCGGATGCTGGGCTGCCAGTCGCCGCGCGCCGGCGGCGAGCTCACCGTGCTGGGGATGGACCCCGAGCGGGAGCCGCGCCAGCTGAAGCGCCGGCTGGGGGTGGTGCCGCAGGAGGCCAACCTCGATCTCGAGCTGACCGTGCGCGAGAACCTGCTGGTCTACGCGCGCTACTTCGACATCCCGAAGGGGGTCGCGCGCGAGCGAGCCGACGCGCTGCTCGCGTTCGTGCAGCTGGGCGAGCGGGCCGACGACGAGGTGGACCGGCTGTCGGGCGGGATGAAGCGCCGGCTCCAGATCGCGCGGGCGCTCATCAACGCCCCCGACCTGATCCTGCTCGACGAGCCCACCACCGGCCTTGACCCCCAGGCCCGGCACCTGGTCTGGGAGCGGCTGCGGGAGCTGAAGCGCCGCGGCACGACGCTCGTCCTCACCACCCACTACATGGACGAGGCGGCGCAGCTCTGCGACCGGCTGGTGATCATGGACGACGGGAGGATCGTGCGCGAGGGGGCGCCGGCGGCGCTGGTGGCGGAGGTGGTGGGCCGGGAGGTGCTGGAGCTGCGGCTGGCCCCCGCCGACATGACGCCGCTCGTGGTCCGGCTCGACGGCGCCGTCCGCGGCCACCAGGCGATCGGCGACCTGCTGCTGCTCTTCACGGACGACGCCGAGGCGCTGGGCGCGGCGGCGCGGGCCACCGGCACGCCGCTGGAGGTCCAGAGCGCCAGGCGG
>JAWVEW010000127.1:0-9518 GCA_033856495.1 Miltoncostaeaceae bacterium
CATCGGCGGCGAGGTGCTGGAGGTGCGCGCGCGCCGGCCGGCCGACCTCGATCGGCTGGTGGGCCTGCTGGCGGGGCTGGGCAGCGGGCCGGCGGTGGCGGACCTGCGCGCCCAGCGGGTGACCCTGCCCACGAGCGAACACGTGCCGACGCTCTTGGCGGCCGCGCGCCGGATCGAAGAGGCCGGCATCGCGGTCGACGACATCGGCGTGCGCCGGCCCTCCCTGGACGACGTCTTCCTGGCCCTGACCACCCGTCCCGACGCAACTCAGGCACCCGCCCGGGAATTGGGGCTGGCCGACCGAACGGCGGCTGTCGGCGTGCCGATCGCCGCCGCCGCGGCCGCGGCCGCCCTGCCGGCCGCCTCCGTGGCCGCGGCCGCCCCCGCGCGCTCGAGCCGCCCGCGAAGGCGGGGCCGGAGCGTCGTCGTCAGGGGTGGAGCCATCGCCGCCCTCGCCGCAAGCGCGGCGGGCGCCCTGGTGGTGACCGGGGGAACCGGACCGGGACAACTGGCGAGCCATCTCCTGGCGCCCGCGCCGGCCGCGACTCGACCGGCCCACCCCGCCCTGCCCCGTGCGAAGGCGCCCTCGCTCCCGCGCCGGTCGGCCCCCGCCAGGCGCGCAGCGGACCCGTCGCCCGCGGTCGGCCGCCAGACCGGGGGCGTCGGTGCCGTGGCCCACCGACCGGCCGGGGTGTGGCGCAGCGGCCTGGGTCGTCCTGGACCGGCCTCCGGCGATGGGAGCGGCGTCCCGGCCCCGCAAGGGCGCCATCCGCAGCGGCCGGCCCCGGCGGCCCCGAGCCGCCGGGGCGGTTCGCCCGCTCGGAACGTGACTGCGCCGGCGCCCGCGAATCCCATCGACAACGCAGCGCCGACGCCCGGCGCGATGCCCGCGCCCGCTCCCCAGCCGATCTCGCTGCCCGCGCCGGCGCCGATCGCGGCGCCGATCTCGTCACCCGCGCCGATGCCGATCCTCGCGCCCATCCCGATCCCCGCGCCCATCGCACTGCCCCCCGGGCCGCCCTCCGTGCCGATCACGTTCGTCACGCCGATGCCGGCGCCAGCGCCGGCGCCGGCCCCGCAGCAGCCGCCGAGCGATCCGCCCACGGAGCCCCATGACACGGTGCCGCCCCCCGCCCAGATGGCGCCGGACGTCCCCTCGACGACGCCCCAGCCGACGCCGCCCCTGCCGCCGGCAGGCGAGGAGCACCACCATCATCACGAAGGCCATGGCGCCGAGTCGGACCACGAGAGGCATGGGGACGGGCACGGAGACGCCGGCGCTACGGTGGCGCCCACGGACTCCACCGACTCCGGCTCCGCCCCCGCCGCCGGAGGCGATTCGCACCGGTAGCCGGGCTCGCGGAGAAACCGAAGCCTTGGCGATCGAGAGGACGGTCATGCAGAAGACACAGCTCAGGACGGCCCCGCTGGGAAGCACGGGGCTGGAGATCACCCGCGTCGGCTTCGGCGCCTGGGCGATCGGGGGCGGCGGGTACGATTGGGGCTGGGGCAGACAGGAGGACCAGGACTCGATCGCGGCGATCGACCGCGCGCTCGAGCTTGGCGTCAACTGGATCGACACGGCCGCGCAGTATGGCTTCGGGCATTCCGAGCAGGTCGTCGGCCGTGCACTCGCGGGGCTCGGCGCCGATGAGCGCCCCTACGTGTTCACGAAGGGCGGCCAGCCCGAAGGCCCGGGACGAACGACGGTGCAGCGCCTGAGGCGCGACTCGCTCAGGCGTGAGCTGGAAGGGAGCCTGTCGCGCCTCGGGCTCGAGGCGGTCGACCTCTACCAGATCCACTGGCCGATCCCCGACGAGGAGATCGAGGAGGGCTGGTCGACCCTGGTCGAGCTGCGGCACGAAGGGCTCGTCCGCCATATCGGCGTCTCCAACTTCGACGTCGCCCAGCTTCGCCGGATCATGCAGATCGCGCCGGTCGAGACGCTGCAGCCGCCCTACTCGCTCGTCGCGCGCGAGGTCGAGGAGGCGATTCTCCCCTTCGCAGAGCTGGAGGGGATCGGCGTCATCGTCTACTCGCCGATGGGTTCGGGGCTGCTGACAGGCAAGATGACGCGCGAGCGAGTGGACGCGCTGCCCGAGGACGACTGGCGCAAGCACGACCGTCGCTTCCGCGAACCGCAGCTTTCGCAGCACCTCGCCCTGGTGGACCGGCTGCAGGCTGTCGCCGACAGGCACGAGACCACGGCCGGTGCGGTCGCCGTCGCCTGGACGCTGCGCAACCCGGCCGTCGACGGCGCGATCGTCGGCTTCCGCAGGCCCGAACAGGTCGCCCCGATCATCGGCGCGGCGAACCTGGAGCTCGACGACGACGACGTCACCACGATCGAGGGAAGGGCATGAGATGACAGCGACGACTGCAACGAGGATCGGCTTCGTCGGACTCGGGCACATGGGCGGCAACATGGCGGCCCGTCTCCTCGGCGCCGGCTACACGGTCTACGGCGAGGAGCGAACCCGGGCGCACGCAGAGCCGCTCGTGCACGACGGCCTGCGCTGGTGCGACACGCCGCGCGAGGTCGCCGAGGCGGCCGACGTCGTCATCACCTCGCTCCCCGACGACGGCGTGCTGGAGGCGGTCGCCTCGGGCCCCGACGGGATCCTCGCCGGCCTCGCCGCCGGAAGGATCTGGGTCGACATGAGCACGGTCAGCCCCCACGCGAGCCGCGAGCTCGCGGGGCGAGTGCGCGAGCTCGGGGCGGCGATGCTCGACGCGCCGGTGTCGGGAAGCGTTCCCCAGGTGCAGGCGGGAACGCTCGCGGTCATGGTCGGCGGGGACGAGGAGGCGTATGCGCGCGTCGAGCCGATCCTGCGCGCGCTCGGCACGCCGACCTACATCGGCGAGAACGGGCAGGGGCTGGTGCTCAAGCTCGCGATCAACATCAGCCTCGCCGTCCAGATGCTCGCCTTCTCGGAGGGCCTGCTCCTGGCCTCACGAGCCGGCATCGACCGCACGCTGGCAGTGGAGGTGATGGCGCGGAGCGCAATCGCCTCGCCGATGCTGAAGGCGCGCGCCCCGCTCGTCCTCGACCTGCCCGACGAGGCCTGGTTCGGCATCGGCCTTATGCAGAAGGATGTGGCGCTCGCGCTCGACACCGCGCGCCGGCTGGGCGTCCCGCTGCCATCCGCCACCGCAGCCGACGGGCTGCTCGTCGTGGCGGCGGCGTTGGGCTACAAGGAGCGCGACCTGGCGGCGCTGTTCGAGGTGCTCGCCCAGCTGGCAGGGGACCCAGCCGGCGTGTCGTGAGCCGCGCCCTCCTCGCCGCCGGGCTGCTGGCCGCCGCCGCGCTGCCCGGGTACGCGGGGCAGCGCGCCGAGGAGCATTCCGGGTCGAGGCCCGAGTCCGCCTCGGCCGCGACCTTCCCCGCGCAGGCGGGCCGGCCCTTCCGCGAGCCGCCCGAGCTGCGCTCGCGCAAGGGCGTCCTGCGGGCCACGCTTGCGGTGGACGACATGGTCGTCGACGTGGCCGGGGCGCGGGTCCGCGGGAAGGTCTACGACGGGAGCTTCCCCGGTCCGACGCTGCGGGTTCGGCCGGGCGACACGCTCGAGCTGCGCGTCGTCAACCGCCTGGGCGAGCCGACGAACCTGCACGAGCACGGGTTCCACGTCTCGCCGATCGGCATATCGGACAACGTGCTGCGCATCATGCCCGGTCACAGCGCGAACGCTGTTCGGGTGCGGATTCCGCGGAACATCGCGCCAGGGACCTACTGGTATCACTCACACCTGCACGGCCTCGTGGAGGAGCAGGTCTTCTCGGGGCTTTCGGGGGTGATCCTGGTCGACGGGCTGGTCG
The DNA here is from genome assembly GCA_033856495.1 of Miltoncostaeaceae bacterium. GTDB lineage: Bacteria > Actinomycetota > Thermoleophilia > Miltoncostaeales > Miltoncostaeaceae > JAWVEW01. Next base: position 3,817 of record JAWVEW010000127.1, read on the forward strand.
AACGCCTGCCGCGCGCGCTGCGCAGCGTCCCCGATCACCTGATGGCGCTGAAGGACCTGCAGGTGCGCGACGGCGCGATCGTCAACAGCGACATCGACTCGGACGCGCCGACGACGCGAACGGTGAACGGGCAGGTCGACCCCGTGCTGCGCGTGCAGACGAACCGCACGCAGCTCCTGCGCCTGGCGAACATCGGCGCGGACATCTGGTACCGCCTCGCGCTCGAGGGCGCCCGCTTCCGCGTCATCGCCGAGGACGCAAACCCCGTCGGGCGCGTGTGGCAGGCCAGCGAGCTCGTGCTGCCGCCCGGCAAGCGCTACGACGTGCTGGTCCGCTGGCCCAGACGGGGGACCTATCGGCTGCTGACATTGCCGATGGGCACCGGGCCGGACGGCGACACGTACCCAGGCCGCCGGCTGGCCACAGTGCGCGTGGGCGGGCCGCCGGCGCGGGATGCGCCGTGGCCGCAGTCGCTGGGGCCGCTGCCCCCGTTCGAGCACGCGCACGTGGACCGCGTGCGCAACCTGACCTTCAGCGAGGACGAGGCGTCGAACCGGTTCTTCATCGACGGCCGCCAGTTCGATGCCACGCGAGTCGATCAGGTCGCCCGACTGGGCGCGACCGAGGAATGGGTGATCCGCAACACGAGCCGCGAGCTCCACCCGTTCCACCTGCACGTCGACGACTTCCAGGTCGTCGCCGTCAACGGAAGGCCCTACCGCGCCCGGGGCCTCCAGGACACCGTCTCGCTGCCCGTCGGCGGCACCGTGCGCATCCGCGTGCGCTTTCGCGACTTCCTCGGCGCCTTCGTGTACCACTGCCACATCCTGGCCCACGAGGACGCGGGGATGATGGGCATCGTCGAGGTGACGCGCACCGGGCTCCGTCCGACCGGGAGCACGATGCGGCGGCTGCGCGCCATGCGCGACGCCATGGCCGGCGGTCACGGGCACCCCGACGGATGACGACAGGGGGGCGACGGCTGCCCCTCACACCATTCGCGCGAGGAGCCAGGGCGCCGCGGCTGCGGCCGCGGTCGCGACGGTCGCCACCGGCAGCCAGAGCATGACCGAGCGCGACCGGACGCGCGCTCCTGGCTCCCACCCGGCGCGGTCGAATGCTGGCAGCGCTGCCGGCGAGCCGTGCGGAGTCGCGAGCGCGCCGACGGAGAGTCCGGCGAGGGCGGCGTAGGCGCGCCGGGCCGTGGAACAGGCAGCGGAGGCGCTCGCTGGGGCGCCGCCGTCGGTGCGTCGGCGCCGCCCCGTTCGGGGACGATGACCCGGGTGGCATGGCACGTAGCGGCCCTGGACGTGCGCCGGCATGTTCGGCCACGACGCTGCGCCACGGTCGGGTGCGAGATGGCGTGCGGGTGGGCGGTGGTGCGCTCGTCGAGCTGCAGCGCTCGGGCGAGGGCGTCGATGACCTGCGAGGAGGGGTGGTGGTCGCGTCCCCGGCTCGGTGGCCTACGCCGCCCTGCCCAATCTGTGCCCGGCCGTCCCAGGACGCGCAGGGATCTGGCTGGTCCGGCGCGCGCCCGGCACCGTCGTCGGCATGCCTCGCACGACCGCACTCCGCGGCCACGCCGGCCCTGCAAGATACTTCACTTAGATGCAGAACGCATATAGTCGGACGATCGGCCGCCGGAACCCGGGACAGTGCGCCCCGTTGCAGGGCGGCCGCCCTGGGCATGCGCCCGCTGCCACTGCCAGCCTCGGTGGTGTCCCGAACGCGACCAAAGGAGCGCGTGACGCCGGCCCCTCCCGGCCCTGCCGAGGGCCCGTTCGGGGTGGAGGCTGCGATCCTGCCTCTTCGGCGAGCGTCGCGAACCATGGCCTCCTCCTCCACCGCCATTGAGCTCCGGCACCTGCGTTACTTCCTCGCAGTGGTCGAGGAGCTGCACTTCGGGCGGGCGGCCGAGCGCCTGCACATCGCACAGCCGCCGCTCTCCCAGGCCATTCGCCGGCTGGAGGATGAGCTCGGCGTGCGGCTGCTGGAGCGAACGTCGCGGGTGGTGTCGGTGACCGACGCCGGACGGGTCTTCGCCGAGGAGGCGCGCCAGCTGCTGAGAGGCTTCGACCGGGCGGTCGCCGAGGCGCGTCGCGCCGGCGGCGCGGGGAGACTCCGGCTCGGCTGCCTGCCCCATCTTCCGATCGCCCGGGTGGAGCGGTTCCTGAACGGCCTGCGGGAGCGGGATCCGCGCTGCCAGAGCGAGGTGACCCATCTTCCGTCGCTCGAGCAGGTGCAACGGCTGCGCGCCGGGCAGCTGGAGCTCGGGATCATCCACGGCGCCGGCGAGCACGAGGAGATCGAGCTGGAGCCGCTCTTTCCCGGCGACCCCGTGGCGGCGCTCCTGCCCGGGGGCCACCCGCTTGCCGCCAAGGGGCGCCTCGATCCGGGCGACCTGCGCGAGGAGCGCCTCGTGATCTTTCCGCGCGCCGTCAACCCGCCCCTCCACGATCACCTGCTCTCAGCGGTGCAAGGCGCCGGTTACCATTTCTCGGGCGTCCACGAGACCAGCGGTCGGGACCGGCGCGACGTGATCCTGGCCGTCGCGATGGGCCTCGGCGTCGCGCTCGGGCCATTCACGCTGGTTGGGGGTTCCGATCCAGGTCCGATGGTGGTCAGCCGCCCGCTCACCGCCTCCGTGACCATGCCCGACACGGTGCTCGCCTGGCGAGCCGATCCGCCGCGCCGGCTGTCGGCGGTGATCAGGATCGCGCGGTCGCTCGCGCGCGAACTGCGCGTCGAAGCGCCGCGCCCGTGACCTGACGGAGGCGAGGACCTGATGCGGAAGCTGATCTACTCGATGGGAGTGTCGCTGGATGGCTTCATCGCCGGGCCGAAGGGCGAGATCGACTGGTCGGCGCCGGACGAGGAGCTGCATCGGTTCCACAACCAGCAGACGCGCGAGCTGGGCGCGCACCTGTGCGGACGGCGGCTCTACGAGGTGATGGCGTACTGGGAGACCGCAGACGAGAACCCGTCGGCCGCCGAGCACGAGCTCGAGTTCGCCGGCATCTGGAAGAGCATCCCGAAGATCGTGTGCTCGACGACCCTCGAGAGGGTCGAGGGCAACGCGCGGCTGGTCAGGCACGGTGTTGCCGGGGAGGTCGCCAGGCTGAAGGCACAACCGGGCAGGGACCTGGCCGTCGGCGGCGCCGGCCTGGCCTCCACCCTCATCGAGCTGGGCCTGGTGGACGAGTACCGGCTGTTCGTCAGTCCGGTCGTGTTGGGCGGGGGCACGCCGTACTTCCCGGCCCTCGACGAGAGGATCGACCTGGAGCTGGTCGAGACCCGGACCTTCGGCTCTCGCGTCGTCTACGTTCGCTACCGGCGGGTGCAGGACTGATCAGGGCGCCGGCGCGGTTGGCGGAACCGCGGTCGCCGTGGGGATGGCCGGCGCCGTCGGGGCCGCGGGCAGTCGGGGCCGGCTGAGGGTTCTGAGGGCCCTGGCTGAGGAAGGTGGTCCCGCGGTCGCTGGTGAGCGATCGCCCGGGAGCAGCTCCGGCAGCGTGAAGAACGCGATCGTCGCGACCGTCAGTGCGCTCCTCGGCCGGCTCCCCCTGCGCGGCGCCCGGCTGCCCCGTCTCCTCGGGCTGGGGCGCCCGCTCAGCGCGATCGCTGCGGCGGCCCGCCGGAGGGCCCGCTCACCTCGAGCAGCGTCCTCAGCGCGCCGACCACGTCGGGCGAGAACTGCGTCGCGGCGCAGCGGACGCACTCGTCGAGCGCCGCGTCGGGGGCGACGGGCTCCTTGTAGGTGCGGATGTTCACCATCACGTCGAAGGCGTCTGCCACGCAGATGATCCGGGCGCCGTCGGGGATCTGGACGCCGCCGAGGCCGTCGGGGTAGCCCCGCCCGTCCCAGCGCTCGTGGTGGCTGCGGATCCAGCTCACCTGCTCCTCCGACAGCACCTCGCTGGTGATCTCGCCGCCCAGCGAGGCGTGGCCCTTGATGGCGGTGAACTCGGCGTCGGTGAGGCTCTCCTGCTTGAAGAGGATGGCGTCGGGCACGCCGATCTTGCCGACGTCGTGCATGAGCGCGGCGTCGCGCAGGTCGGAGGCGCGCCGGACGCTCCAGCCGAGCAGCAGCGAGAGCGACTCGGCCAGCGCGGCGACCCGCTCCGAGTGCTCCCGCGTGGACTGGTCCTTGGCGTCCACCGCGCGCGCCAGCGCGCCAAGCGCTGCCAGCCCCTGCTCGCGGCGGGCGCGCTCGGCCCGCTCCTCCCCGGTCAGCTCCCGCACGACCTCCGGGTCGTAGCCCACGACCAGGTTGCGGCCGTTCGCCTTGGCCCAGCCGCGGGCGCCCTCGGCGAGCCGGACCAGCCGGTGCGCATTGCCGGCCTGCGCCAGCCCCGCCACCCCGGCCGAGATCGTGCGCGCGCCGACCCGCGCGAGCGTGTGCTCGCTCACCGCCGCCCGCCACCGGCCGGCCAGCACCACCGCCTCCTCGAGCTCCGTCCCCGGCATCAACCAGGCGAAGTCGTCGCCGCTCAGGCGGGCGAGCACGTCGCCCGGGCGGCGCAGGCTCGACAGCCGCACGGCCACCTCCGCCAGCGCCTGGTCGGCGGCGTCGTGCCCGTAGAGCTCGTTCACCTGGCGAAGGTGGTCGACGTCGGCGAGGACCAGCGACAGCGGCCGATCGTCGCGCCGTGCGGCCTCGACCTCGCGCGCCAGCGCGTCCTGGAAGGCGTAGTGGTTCATGAGCCCGGTCAACGCGTCGTAGGTCGCCCGGCGGCGGAGCTCCTCGCGCGTCTCGGAGCTCTCCACCGCGAGCTCGATCAGCTCGGCGAAGGCCGAGAGGCGCTCCTCGGTGTCGGGGGGAAGCTCCTCCTGACGCGTCGAGAGCGCGAGCAGCGCGCCCCACACCTGTCCGCCCACCCGGATCGGCGCACCGACCCCGGAGCGCACGCCCAGCGCGGCGAGCGCCGGCGCGAAGTGGTCCCGGATGGCCCGGTAGTCGCTGACGCGGGCGGGGGCGCCGGTGCGCGCCACGCGCGCCAGCACGGCCGGCGATCCCGGCTCCAGCGGCATCGTGACCCCCTGCTCCACCAGCGCGGCGGTCAGCCGCTCGTCCTCCGCCCAGGCCCCCACGACCCGCGCCTCCCGGCCGGCGAACCGGCCGATCAGCGCCGCCCTCGCATCCATGACGCCGCCCGTCTCCCGTGCCACGAGCGCGAAGATCTCCTCCGGCTCGGCCCCCCTCGCCACGGCGGTCGCCACTCGCCGCAGGCCCTCCTGCAGCCGCGCCAGCCTGGCGCGGTGCTCGGCCAGCGCCCGCACGTCCAGCTCCGACGCCCGCAGGGCCTCCACGGCGCTGACCCGCTCGGTGACGTCCCGGCTGGCCGCCTGGAATTCGCAGACGGCGCCGCTGTCCGGGTCCGAGATCGGCCGCGCCGAGGTCTCGAACCAGAGCCAGTGGCCATCGCGGTGCAGGACGCGGGCGACGATCGTCGTGGGCCGTCGGCCGGCCACCATCCGCGCGAGCCCATCCTCCAGCAGATGGCGGTCGTCCGGGTGCAGCAGGTGGACCAGGGAGGTTCCCAGCAGGTCGTGCGGGGAGCGGCCGATGAGGGTCCAGCTGGCGGGGGAGACGTAGCGCAGGACGCCGTCGGGGGTGAGCCTCACGATGAGGTCCGTGGCGTTCTCCGTCATCAGCCGGAAGGCCGCCTCGGAGTCCGCCAGCCGCAGCCGCGCGCCCTGGC
>JAWVEW010000128.1:0-7236 GCA_033856495.1 Miltoncostaeaceae bacterium
AGCTTATGGGCAGCCAGGCGCAAGGCCTCCTTGGCCAGCGGCTCCGGGACACCCGACAGCTCTAACAGGACGCGGCCGGGCTTGACCACGGCAACCCAGCCTTCGGGTGAGCCCTAGCCCTTACCCATGCGCGTCTCGGCCGGCTTCTTCGTGAACGGCTTGTCCGGGAAGACGTTGATCCAGACCTTGCCGCCGCGCTTGATCTTGCGCGTCATCGCGATCCGGGCCGCCTCGATCTGGCGGTTGGTGATCCACGCCGCCTCGAGCGCCTTGAGCCCGTACTCCCCGAAGTGGACGACGGTGTTGCCCTTGGAGAGCCCCTCCCGGCGCCCGCGGTGGTGCTTGCGGAACTTGACGCGCTTGGGCATCAGCACGGATCAGCCCTCCCCTGCGGGCGCGCCGCCACCGCCGCCGCCACCGCCGCCGGAGGGGCTGCCCCCGCGGTCGCCGCCGCCGCCGCCCCGGTCGCCGCCTCCGCCCCCGCCGCCACGGTCACCCCCGCCGCGATCGCGGCGGCCCCGCCGCGGCAATGGCGGCGGCTCGGCCTCCTGGCGGCCGCGCGCGTCGGTGACGCCTGCGGGCAGCACCTCGCCCTTGTTGATCCAGACCTTCACGCCGATGCGGCCGAACGTGGTCTTCGCCTCGTGGAAGCCGTAGTCGATGTCCGCCCGCAAGGTGTGCAGCGGCACCCGGCCGTCGGAGTAGTGCTCCGAGCGGGACATCTCGGTGCCGCCCAGGCGGCCGGCGCACTGGACCTTCATGCCCTGTGCGCCGGAGCGCATGGCCGAGGTGAGCGCGCGCTTCATCGCCCGCCGGAAGCTGACCCGGTTCTCCAGCTGCTCGGCGATCGACTGCGCCACCAGGCGCGCGTCGAGCTCCGGCCGCTTGATCTCGTTGATGTTGATCTGGATCTGCTTGCCGGTGAGCCGGTTGAGCTCCTTGCGCAGCGCGTCCACCTCGGAGCCGCTCTTGCCGATCACGATGCCCGGGCGGGCGGTGAAGATGTCGACCGTGAGCTTGTTGGCGTCCTTCTTGAGGTGGATGTCCGACAGGCCGGCGTGGCTCAGCTTGCGCGTGATGTGGTCGCGCACCTGGCGGTCCTCGTCCAGGTACTTGACGAAGTCGCGCTCCGAGAACCAGTTGCTCTTCCAGCCGCGGATGACGCCGAGGCGGAACCCCAGGGGATGGACCTTCTGACCCACTAGCGACGACCTTTCCGTGACCCGGCGACCGGCGACGGGGCGAGCCCGATGGTGATGTGGCAGGTGCGCTTGCGGATGCGGGTGGCGCGGCCCATCGCCCGCGGCCGGAAGCGGCGGATCGTCGGCCCCTCGTCCACGGTCACCAGGGCCAGCCGCAGCGCGTCCGCGTCCATGCCGCCGTTGTGCTCGGCGTTGGCCATGGCGGACCGCAGCGTCTTGGCGAGCGGCCCGGCCGCGGCGCGGGTGGAGAAGTGGAGGATGCCGAGCGCCTCGGGCACGGGCTTGCCCCGCACGAGGTCCGCCACCAGGCGGGCCTTGCGCGCGGACATGCGCACGTACTTGGCCGTGGCGCTCACGACCGCCGTCTCCTCGGGGCGGGCGGCCACGCTCACCTGCGCACCGTGGAGGTACGGTCCGAGCCGGCGTGGCCCCGGTAGGTGCGGGTGGGCGAGAACTCGCCGAGCTTGTGGCCGACCATGCTCTCGGTGATGAAGACGGGCACGTGCTTGCGCCCGTCGTGGACCGCGATCGTGTGGCCCACCATCTCCGGGAAGATCGTCGACGCGCGCGACCAGGTGCGGATCATGCGCCGGTCGTTCGCGACGTTCATCTCCGCGATCCGCTTCATCAGCTTCGGGTCCACGAACGGACCCTTCTTGACAGACCTACTCATTCAGCGACCACCACTCCGTGACGGCTCGGGTCGAGACACGGCGCGCCCGGCGGGCACGGCGGCTGACCATTGTAGGACTTCCCGGACATCCCCTACCGGCCCTCGACGTGCTTGCCGCGCTTGCGCCCGCGGACGATGTACTTCTGGCTCTGCTTGTGCTTGTCGCGGGTCCGGTAGCCGTTGGTGGGCACGCCCCACGGGGTGACCGGGTGGCGGCCGGCCGTCGTCTTGCCCTCGCCGCCGCCGTGCGGGTGGTCGACCGGGTTCATGGCGGTGCCGCGCACGGTCGGGCGGATGCCCTTCCAGCGCTGGCGGCCGGCCTTGCCGATGGTCATGTTGGCGTGGGTGACGTTCCCCACCTGGCCGACAGTGGCCCGGCAGTCGAGGTGGATCATCCGCATCTCGGTGGAGGGAAGGCGCAGGGTGGCGTAGTCGCCCTCCTTCGCCATCAGCTGGGCGCCGACCCCGGCGGAGCGGCAGATCTGGCCCCCCCGGCCCTTCTGCAGCTCGATGTTGTGCACGACCGTGCCGGTGGGGATGTCCCGCAGCGCCAGCGAGTTGCCCGGCTTGATGTCCGCCGTCGGGCCGCTCATCACGGTGTCGCCGACCTTCAGCTTCTGGGGCGCGAGGATGTAGCGCTTCTCGCCGTCCGCGTAGAACAGCAGCGCGATGCGGGCCGAGCGGTTGGGGTCGTACTCGACCGCGGCGACGCGCGCCGGGACGCCGTCCTTCTGGCGCTTGAAGTCGATGATCCGGTAGAGGCGCTTGTGCCCCCCGCCGATGTGCCGGGTCGTGATGCGGCCGTTGTTGTTGCGGCCGCCGGTCTTGCCGAGCTTGGTCGTCAGCGAGCGCTCGGGCTCCTTCTTCGTCACCTCCTCGAAGTCCGACGAGGTCACGAACCGCCGCCCTGGCGACGTCGGCTTGTACTTGCGAATGCCCATGCCGGACCTCCTACGCGCCCTCGAAGAGCTCGATCCGGTCTCCCGGCTTGAGCTCGACGATGGCCTTCTTGTAGCCGGGGCGCCGGCCCTTCGAGGCTCCGCGCCGCTTGGGCTTCCCGGGAACGGTCACCATCCGGACGTCCGTCACCGTCACGTCGAACAGGTCCTCGATGGCCTGGCGCACCTCGATCTTGTGCGCGCGGTCGCTGACCCGGAACGTGTACTGGTTGTGCGCCTGGATGAGCTGATAGCTCTTCTCGGAGATCACCGGCCTGATCACGGCCTTGCGGATGTCGTGGCGCAGGCTGGTCACGCGGACTCCTTCCCGTTCGCCTCGACGTCGTCGGCGGGCTCGGCGGCCGGCTCGGCCGCGAGCTCCTCCACGGGCTCGGGTTCGGCCTCTGCGGCAGCCTCGGCCTCTGCGACCGGCTCGGGCGCGGCATCCGCGACGGGCTCCGGCTCGGGCTCCGGCTCCGCAGGGGCCTCGACCTCAAGCTCCTCCGCCACCGCCACCTCCGGCTCGACCACGCGCTCGACCGGCGGAGCGGGCGCGGAAGCGTCCACGTGCTCGGCAGCGACCGTGGGCGCGGCGCCCGCGTAGCGCTCCCACACACCGCGCGCCACCAGCAGGCAGCGGCCGGCCATCACGTCCACGGTCTGGACCTCCGAGGCCGCGAGCACGTAGACGTCGCCCATGTTGCGGAAGGAGAGGGCGTCGACGCCCTCCAGGTCCTCGACGATCACCAGCAGCGGCCGCGCCGAGAGGCCCTGCGGAGCCCTCGCGAGATAGGCGGCGGCCCGCTTGGTGGACGGAGTCTCCCAGCCGGTCGCGTCCATGATCGCGACGCTGCCGCGCTCGACGTGCGCGCGCAGCGCCGACCGGAAGGCCTGCAGGCGCGCCTTGCGGTTCACCTTCCCGCCGTGCTTCCGCGGCCGCGGCCCGAAGGTGATCCCGCCGCCCGTCCACAGGGGCGAGCGGATCGAGCCCGCGCGGGCGCGGCCGGTGCCCTTCTGGCGCCAGGGCTTCTTGCCGCCGCCCCTCACCTCGCCGCGGTTCTTGGTGCTGTGGGTGCCCGCGCGGCGGGCCGCCAGCTCGGCCACCACCGTCTCGTGGATCAGGTGGGGCTTGATCTCCTGGGCCGCGATCGGCCCGTCGAGCGGCGCCTCGCCGGTCGCGGTCCCGTCGGCCCCCAGCACGGCGACGCCCATCAGTCCGGCCTCACGATCACGATGCCGTTGACCCCTCCGGGCACGGCCCCCTTGATGATCAGGAGGTTGCGCTCGACGTCCCGGTCCACGACCTGCAGGCCCCGCTGGGTGACCCGGCGGGCGCCCATGTGCCCACTCATGCGCAGGCCCTTGAAGACGCGGGCCGGGTAGGCGGCGGCGCCGATGGAGCCCGGCTCGCGGATGTTGTGCGAGCCGTGGCTCGAGGGGCCGCGCTTGAAGTTGTGGCGCTTGATGGTGCCGGCGTAGCCCTTCCCCTTGGAGGTGCCGGTGACCTTGATGCGCTGTCCGGGCTCGAAGCCCTCGACCGTCACCAGGTCCCCCACCGCCAGGCTCTCGCCGCCGGCGAGGTCTTCCGGAGCGAACTCGACCAGGTGGCGCAGGGGCGGCGCCCCGGCCTTGCGCAGGTGGCCCTTCTCCGGCGAGCTCAGGCGCTTGGGCTTCACGGCCCCGAAGCCCAGCTGGACCCCCGCGTAGCCGTCCCGCTCGGGCGTCTTGAGCTGGACGACCGGGCACGGCCCGGCCTCGATCACGGTCAGCGACACGCGCGCGCCGTCCTCGGCGAAGCGCTGGGTCATGCCGACCTTCCTGCCGATGATCGCGGGCACGGCGAGCGTCAGGCCTTGATCTCGATGTCGACGCCGGCCGGCAGGTCCAGCCGCATCAGGGAGTCGACGGTCTTCGGAGTGGGCGAGTAGATGTCGATGAGCCGCTTGTGGGTGCGGATCTCGAAGTGCTCGCGCGAGTCCTTGTCCTTGAACGGGCTGCGGATCACGCAGTAGACGTTCTTCTCGGTCGGCAGCGGCACGGGCCCCGAGATGGAGGCTCCGGTGCGCTGCGCGGTCTCGACGATGGACGCCGCGCTCTTGTCGATCAGCTCGTGGTCATAGGCCTTGAGCCGGATCCGGATCTTGTTCTGCTGAACCACGCGGCCATCCTCTACAGAAGGCGAAGCCCCGCCGCGCGGCTGCGCGGCGGGGCGACGAACGGGAGTGCTAGACGGAGATCTTGTCGACGACGCCCGCGCCGACGGTGCGGCCGCCCTCGCGGATCGCGAAGCGCAGCCCCTCCTCCATGGCGATCGGGGTGATGAGCTCGACGTTCATGATCGCGTTGTCGCCCGGCATCACCATCTCGACCCCCTCCTCGAGGGTCACGATGCCGGTGACGTCGGTGGTGCGGAAGTAGAACTGCGGCCGGTAGCCGGGGAAGAACGGGGTGTGGCGCCCGCCCTCAGCCTTGGAGAGCACGTACACCTGGGCGGAGAACTTGGTGTGCGGGGTGATCGACTTCGGCTTGCTGAGCACCTGTCCGCGCTCGATCTCCTCGCGTTTCACGCCGCGCAGCAGGCAGCCGATGTTGTCGCCCGCGCGGCCCTCGTCGAGGATCTTGCGGAACATCTCGACCCCGGTCACCACGACGTCCCGGGTCTCGCGGCTCATGCCGACGATCGAGACCGACTCGCCCACCTTGACCTGGCCGCGCTCCACGCGGCCGGTGGCCACGGTGCCGCGGCCGGTGATGGTGAAGACGTCCTCCACCGGCATCAGGAACGGCTTGTCGATGTCGCGCTCCGGCACCGGGATGTACTCGTCCACGGCCTCCATGAGCTTCAGGATGTCGTTGTAGGCGTCCTTGTCCCCGTTCAGGGCGTTCAGCGCCGAGCCCGGGATCACCGGCACGTCGTCGCCCGGGAACTGGTACTGGGTCAGGAGCTCCCGCACCTCGAGCTCCACCAGCTCCAGCAGCTCGGGGTCGTCGACCATGTCGGCCTTGTTCAGGAAGACCACGATGAAGGGCACGCCCACCTGGCGGGCCAGCAGGATGTGCTCGCGGGTCTGCGGCATGGGGCCGTCGGCCGCCGACACCACCAGGATGGCGCCGTCCATCTGCGCCGCGCCGGTGATCATGTTCTTGATGTAGTCGGCGTGGCCCGGACAGTCCACGTGCGCGTAGTGCCGGTTCTTGGTCTGGTACTCGACGTGCGCGGTGGCGATCGTGATGCCGCGCTCGCGCTCCTCCGGAGCCTTGTCGATGGAGTCGAACGAACGCACCTCGACCCCGCCGATCTCCTCCGCGAGCACCTTCGTGATCGCCGCGGTGAGCGTCGTCTTGCCATGGTCGATGTGGCCGATCGTGCCGACGTTCACGTGAGGCTTCGACCGCTCGAACTTCTGCTTGGCCATAGGGGACGCTCCTCCTCGACGCCCGTGCCGTAGCCCCGCCGTTGGGGCGGCCCGGTGTCCTGATCTGCGGCAAAAAAACCGGCCCGAACGCAAGAACGCGCGGCCGGACAGGGCCGCGCGCAGTGGGCCGGGTACTCCGTGAAGCCACGGTAGACTAGCAGAAAGACCAGCGGTGGAAGCCCGTCCGCAGCGCGTACGATCGGGGCCGTGGACGGACCCGCTTTCGTGGCCCAGCTGGCCCGCGACGCCGCCGGCGAGGTGCGCTCCGACGCGGCCTCGCGGGAACTCTACGCGTGCGACGCGAGCCTCTACCGGCGCCTCCCGCTGGCGACCCTGCGCGCCCGCGACGAGGGCGACCTGGAGGCGGCGCTGCGCGCCTGCAGGGACCACGGCGTGCCGCTCACGATGCGCGGCGCCGGCACCAGCCTGGCCGGCCAGACGGTGGGCCGGGGGCTGGTGCTCGACTGCTCCGCGCTCGGCGGCCTGGAGATCGACCCGGACCGGCGCACCGCCCGGGTGGGGCCGGGCGTGGTCCTCGACCGGCTGAACGCGGCGGCGCGGGCCCACGGCCTCCTCTTCGGCCCCGACGTCGCCACCGCCAGCCGGGCGACGCTCGGCGGCATGATCTCGAACAACTCCGCCGGCGCCCGGTCGATCGCCTACGGCCTCACCGCCGACCACCTGCTGGAGCTGGACGTGGTGCTGGCCGACGGAACCCGCGCCACGCTGCGCCGCGGGGGGCCGGTGCCGCCGGCGCTCGAGGCGCTCCGCCCGCTCGCCGCGGCCGGCCGCTTCCCCGCCCTGCTGCGCCGGGTCTCCGGCTACAACCTCGACGCGCTGGCCGGCCCCGACCCGGACTGGCCGCGGCTCGTCGCCGGGTCGGAGGGCACGCTGGCGGTGATCCGCTCGGCGCTCGTGCGGCTGGTGGAGCGGCCGCCGGCGCGCGGCCTCGCGCTCCTCTCCTACGCCTCGGTGGACGCCGCCCTGGAGGCGACCATCGGGCTGCT
>JAWVEW010000129.1:0-3393 GCA_033856495.1 Miltoncostaeaceae bacterium
CGAGCCGCGCTGGACCAGCTCCATCCCGAGGTCCTCGCAGGCCTCCGTCAGCATCCGCAGGCGCTCCCCGTACAGGTAGTTGCCGAGCGCCAGCACCCGCCGCGCGCGCGGGCGGGCCGCGCCGCGCGGGCTGAACCGCGCCAGGTCGATGGGCTGGCGCAGCCGCACCAGGGGCGGCGGACTCGCAAGGGCGCGCATCCTCCGCGCCACCGTCTCGCTGCAGACGACGACGGCGGCCGTGAGCCCCGGCAGCTGGGGCGGGGACTGGACCTGGGCGACGTGGGTGTGGGCCCCCTGCACCTGCGGCGCGCGCGGGTAGCGGTCCGCCAGCAGGAACGCGACGATCGAGTCCTGCGGGAGCACCGCGTCGCAGTCCTCGGGCAGCCGGCGCTCGTCGTCGACCACCACCAGCCCCCGGCGCTCCAGCTCCCGGCCCCACTCCCCCACCGCCGGCGCGAACACGGTGACCTCGTGGCCCAGTTCCTGCAGGTGCTCGGCCAGGGTCCCCAGGTAGGTCTCGGTCCCGCCGACCTCGGCCAGCCGGTGGTTGGCGATGACGAGCCGCACGTCTCGGCCCCTACCCGCTGACCATCGGCAGCGGCGGGGCCGGCGCCGGCGCCAGCTCGAGCCAGCCGCGCACCTCCCCGGGCGTGGCCGGCCGCCGCCCCGCGAGCCGGCCGAGCTCGGCGCAGCGGGCCACGAGCGCCTCGTTGGTCGTTGGCGCGCGCTCGGCCCAGTCGAGATAGGGGTTGTCCTCGAGGCCGGTCCTGACCCCGCCGCCCATGAAGACGCCGATCGCGTTCATGGGCAGCTGGAAGGCGCCGATGCCGGCGGCGGCCCAGATCGTGCCCTGAGGCAGGGCGGCGACGAGGTGGGCGAGGTCGCCGGCGCGGCCGGGAGCCATGCCCGGCGAGCCGAGCAGCAGGTTGGCGTAGAGCGGGGGCTCGAGCACCCCGCGCGCAAGCAGGTCGTGGGCGACCGCGGCCATCCCGGAGTCGAAGATCTCGAGCTCCGGGCGCACGCCCGCCTCCCGCATCGCCTCGGCGAGGGCGCGGATCGTGGCAGGGGCGTTCACGCTGGCGCCGGTGGGGAAGTTCAGGGAGCCGAGCGTCAGGCTCGCCATGTCCGGCCGAGCGGCGCCCTCGAGGCGCAGCACGTCGGCGCGCCGCTGCAGCTCGGGGAAGGTGCGGCCGCTGGTGGTCACGCAGATCAGGAGGTCGGGCCGCTGGTCCCGGATCGCGGGGATGATCTCGGCGTAGGCCGCCCGCCGCCACTCCGGCCGCTCGCTCGGGTCGCGGGCGTGGAGGTGGACGATCGCGGCGCCGGCCCCCGCGCAGGCCAGCGCGTCCTGGACGATCCGCTCGGCGGTCACCGGCACGTGCGGCACCCGGTCCGTCGTGGGGATCATGCCGGTGATGGCGGCGTTGATCACCAGCGGCCGGTAGGGCGTCAGCGGGTGCGGGGGCCAGACCGTCACGCCCGCCAGCGCTCGATCCGGTCCGCCGCCGGCACCTCGCGCACGACCCGCGCGGGGCTGCCCATCACCACCGCGCCCGGGGGGACGTCGCGCGTCACGACGGCGCCGGCGGCGACGAACGCCTCCTCGCCCACCTCCACGCCCGGAACGAGCACCGCTCCGCCTCCGATCCGGCAGGCGCGCCTCAGGACGGGGCCGGCGAGTGGATCCTCCGGCCGGCGACGGCCCATGGTGTGGTCGTTGGTCGTGACCACGCCGGGGCCGACGAACACGTCGTCCTCCACCACGGAGCGCGAGGTGAGCCAGGCACCGGTCTGGACCCGCACGCGGGAGCCGATGGAGGCGTCGTAGCCGATCGCGCCGCCCCGTCCGATCACGGAGCCGGCGCCGATCCGGGTGCGCTGGCGAACGTGCGCCTGGTCGCCCAGGACCACCCCGTCGCCCAGACGACAGCCCGCGAAGAGCACCGCGCCGCAGCAGACCACCGCCCCCGCACCGATCACGGTTGGGGGCGCCTCGCCCGGAACGGAGTCGAGGGGCGCCTGGCCCAGCACCGCCCCGGCCTGGAGGACGCAGGCGGAGCCAAGCACGACTCCCGCGAAGAGCACGCAGTTGGGCCCGATCTCGGCGTCGTCCGGGATCTCGACGCCCGGCGCCGCGAGGAGGCCGGGCGCCCGCGCGCTGGGGCGGAGCTCGGCGGTGCGCGCGGGGGGCGTGCGGGATGCGGACGGCGGGGCGACGGCGCCCAGCGTACCCAGCCGGCTGCCCGCCGGCCACCGGCGACCGTCGGGAAGCCCGACCCCGCCCGGCCGCGTGAGCTGACGGCCGGGCAGGGCCCCCGGGGCGCTGCCGCGACCGTCCCGCCGCTGCGGGACTGACGGTCGCGGCGGGACGGCCGGACGATCAGTGGCAGACGTCCGAGCCGGCGTCGGTGAAGCTGGCGCCCTTCTCGGCGACGAACTCCCAGGAGTAGCTGCCCGCGTGCAGCACCATCCGGAGCACGCCGAAGGTCGCGTCGTTGCGGACCTCGCTGTTGGCGGCGGTGTTGACGAACGAGGTGTGGTTCGCGCCGCCGGTCCCGACCACGAACTCGCGGATGCCGCGCGCCGGGTCGGGGCTGCCCGTCTCGTTCTGCGGCGCGAAGCGCTCGTAGGTGTGGTCGTGACCGGTCAGCACGACGTCGGCTCCGGCGTCCCGCAGCACCTTCCAGATGTACGTCATCGACGGGGAGGCCCGACCGCCCGAGCTGAACACCGGGATGTGCCAGTAGGCGAGGACGCAGCGGCCGGCGTGGGCGGCGAGGTCGCTCGCGAGCCACTTGGCCTGGGAGCTGTTCGGACCGCAGCCACCGGACTGGCCGCACTGCGAGTTCAACGCGACGAGGTGCCAGGTGCCGATGTCGTAGCTGTAGTAGCCGCCGGACGGCGCGCCCGCGGCCGATCCGAAGTACTTGAAGTAGCCCGCCGCGCCGGCGTTCGTGGCGTCGCAGCCGGCCCCGCCGGGCAGGGTTCCCGCCTGGGTGAGGTAGTCGTGGTTCCCGGTCACCGGCCGGATGAGCGACTTGACGCGCCCCCAGCTGGGGTCGAAGGACGCCGTGAAGGACGAGTAGCTGCTGCAGTAGTAGGTGGTGTCGCCGAGGGCCAGCACGGCGTCGTACTTGCCGCCGAGGAGCAGGTCCGACGTCGCCATCTGCCGGCACGCGTCCGAGGCGCCGGCGCCGCCGTTGAAGTTGGGCTGGCCGGGGTCGCAGGCGATGTCGCCGGCGGCGGCGATCACCGGATCGCCGTTGGCCACGATCGGGGGCGGGGGCGGGGGCGCGACACCCGGGGGGGGCGGCGCGACGACCGGCGGGGGCGGCGCCACGACCGGGGGAGGCGGTGCGACGACCGGCGGGGGCGGCGCCACGACCGGGGGAG
>JAWVEW010000130.1:0-6212 GCA_033856495.1 Miltoncostaeaceae bacterium
CACGGGCCGGTACATGCTCGAGAGGTAGCCCGTGAAGACCAGGAGCTCGCCCGGCGTGAGCGAGCCATGGGTGACCTTGAGCGCCCCCAGCAGCACGACCGCGCCGGTCGCCGCCGCGGTGACGACCTCGGTCGTCCGGCCGCTCACGCCCTCGAGCCGGGCGGTCCTGACGTTCTCGTCCATGTTGCGGCGGCCCTCGGCCTCCAGCCGCTGCGCCTCGTGCTCCTCCCGCCCGTAGGCCTGCACCAGCGCCACGCTCGTGATCACCTCGCTGACCCGGTTGGCGATGCGGCCCTCGCCGGCCCGCTGGCGGCGCGCAGCCGCCTTGGTGCGCCGGTAGAGGGTGCTCAGCGCGAGGTAGAGGATCGGGAAGCTGACGAGCGGCAGGAGCGCGAGCTGCCAGTCCAGGATGAACAGCACGGCGAACATCCCGACGAGCGTCAGCAGGTCTCCCAGGGACATGAGCCCCCAGCCGGCGACGGCATCCAGGAGCGTCTCGCAGTCGCGGGTGATGCGGGTCAACAGCTCGCCGGTCCGGGCCCGCGTGTGGAAGGAGAGCGAGAGGCGCTGCACGTGCCCGAACAGCTCGCGGCGCAGCGCGTGCATCACCTCGTAGCCCAGCTTGGCGGTGACGTAAAGCTGCGCGTAGGCGAACGCGCTGCGCAGCATCGCGATGGCCACGATGGCGCCGACGATCACCAGCAGGGCCACCGTGTCGCCGTGGTCGAAGATGCCGCCGAGGAAGCCCAGCGTGCCGTGCAGCGGCTTGTCCAGGAGCACCTGGTCGAACACGAGCTTCATCGGCCAGGGGACGAGCAGCTGGGTGGCGCTGAAGGCCACCATGGCCAGCGCGGCCAGCCCGAGCCGCCCGCGGGCCGCCACGAGCTCGCGCACGACCAGCGCGCGGAAGCGCGTGCGGCGCCGGCGGCGGCGCCGGATCAGCGCCGCACTCCCAACCCCAGCCGTTCCTCGCAGGCCTCCACCAGGCCCACAACCAGCGGCCCGCGGTCGGGCGCGGCGGCGGCGATGGCGGTGAGCCGCGCCAGCGTCAGGAACGCGTAGGCGCGCGCCGCCGGCCGCGTGCGCGCGCCGGCGAGCGCGGCGAAGCGCTCCTCGAGGGCGGCCTCGCGGTCGCGGAATGCCGCCTGGTCGCCCCGCTCCCGGACCGCCTGCTCGGCGATGTGGCCGGCGAAGTTGCCGGCGTCGAGCGCCGGGTCCCCCAGGCAGTAGAGATCGAAGTCCAGGAGCCACAGCCGGTCGCAGTCCACCAGGATCTGGTCCGGGTGCAGGTCCCGGTGGACGCCGCAGGGCGCCGGCGCCGGCACCGCGCCGCCGACGCGGTCGCAGGCCTCGCGGAGGCGCTCGATGCGCCGCCCCAGGCCCGGCGCCGCCGCGGCGGCGCCGGCCAGGCGCTGGTGCAGGATCCGCAGCTCGTCCGCCATCAGGTGGGCGCGGGTCGTGGGCACGCCCGCCCGGTGCAGGAGGTGCGCCGCCTCGGCGATCCGCGCGGCGAGCGCCGCGCCGCCCGGCCCGCCCAGAAGCGCCGCCGCGGGCGTGCCCGGCACGCGGCGCTGCACCCACATCCGCAGCTCGCGCACGACGCCGAGGGGCTCGGGCACGCACACCGTGCCGGCGCCCGCGGGCGAGAGCCCCGCCCGCCGCAGCTCCATGAGCAGGCGGTACGCCGAGGAGCCGGAGCGCAGGCTGCGCATCTTCGCGACCAGCGCCACCGGCCGCGGCGGCCGTCCCGCCTCGCCCTCGTAGGCGAGCACGGCCCGCCGGCCCGGGCGGTGGCGCAGGAGTCGCACCTCGTGGACGCGGAGGCCCTGCAGCGCCGGGATCGCCGCGGCGAGCTCGCGCTCGGCGACCGAGGCGTCGAGCGCCGCGGCGAGCGTCGGGAGCCCCGGGTCCGTTGCGGGGGACGCACGGGGGGCGGCGCTCGTCACGCCGCGGCACCGACCCGGCCGGCCGCGAGCGCCGCGATCTGCTCGGCCGTCTCGCGCGCGACCGCCTCCCAGCCGTGACGCTCCCCCACGGCGGCCGCGGCGGCCGCGCCGATCCGCGTCCGCAGCGCGGCGTCCTCCAGGAGCCGCAGGCACGCCGCGGCGAGCTCGTCCGGGCGGCCCGGGGGGACGAGCAGTCCCGTCTCGCCATCGTGCACGACCGCCGGGATGGCGCCGACCGCCGAGGCGACGACGGCGACGCCGCAGGCCATGTACTCGAGGAGCTTGAGCGGCGAGAAGTAGAAGTCGTGCGTGAGGCTCGGGTAGGGCGCGACCGCCACGTCCAGCTCGCGCACCAGCGCCGGCACGCGCTCGTGCGCCACCGCCCCGGTCAGCACCGCGCGCTCACGCAGGCCGCGCCGGGCGAGCTCGGCCGCCAGGGGTCCCGCCAGCGGACCGTCGCCGACGACCAGCAGCCGCGTATCCGGCGCCCGCTCGCTCAGCCGCGCCAGGAGCTCGGGCAGCACGTCCACGCCGTGCCAGTCGCGCAGGCCGCCGACGAACCCGACGACCGGCCCGCCGTTGAGGCCGAGCGCGTCGCGCAGCCCCGCGTCACGCCCGCCGGGCCGGAAGCGCTCGCGATCGACGCCGTTCGGGCGCACCGTCACGCGCTCCGGCGGGACGCCCAGACGCAGCACGTGCTCGCGCAGCGCCTCGGAGACCGCGACGACCGCGTCGGCGCCGTGCAGCAGGCGAGTCTCGGCCGCCGCCGGCAGGTCGTCGACGCCGGCACTGCGGTACGTGCGGTGCTCGAGCGCGAGGGATGCGTTCAGCTCGACCACGTGGGGCACGTCGAGCGCGCGCGCCAGCGCCCCGCCCGCGGTCGCGTAGAGGGACGCGCGCTCGTAGATCGCATCGGGGCGGTGGCGCACGAAGCGCAGCCGCAGCTCCCGGGCGAGGTCGCGGTCGTAGAGGATGCGCCGGAGCTCCGCCGGCAGCTCCGAGCTTGCGCCCACCGCGTCGCGCAGGTCGCGCGCCGCCAGGACCGCGTCGAGCGTCGCGTCGCTCGGCGGCAGGTGCACGAGCGGCGCGGCGAGCGTGGCCGGCGCCTCCCACGGCGAGCCCGTGAGCGACGCCGCCACGACCACCACGTCGTGGCCGACGCGGGCGAGCGCGCCCGCCAGCGAGCGCACGTGGACCGAGGCGCCCTTGTGGCCGAGCACCGGCACGCCGAGGTCGGGGCAGAGGTAGAGGATGCGCATCAGCCCGCCCTCACGCGCCTGCCGCCGCGGCGATCGGCGCCGACCACAGGAGCGAGCGCATGCGCGCGGAGTTGCGTCCGATGTCGAAGCGGCGCTCGACCAGCGCACGGGCCGCCCGTCCGAGCCTCGCGCGCAACTCCGCGTCGGCGAGCAGCCGCTCGAGGGCGGCGGCGAGCGCCGCCGGGTCGCGCTGCGGCACCAGCAGCCCGGTCTCGTCGTCGCGGACGGCCTCCGGGATGCCGGTCACCGGCGTGGAGACGCACGGTGTGCCCAGCGCCATCGACTCCAGCAGCACGGTCGGCAACCCGTCGCGGTCGCCGTCGTCGGCGACCCGGCACGGCGCGGCCAGCACCGCCGCGCCGGCGACCAGCTCCCGCACCTCGTCCTGGGACCGCGGCCCCAGGAGCTCCACGCGGTCCGCGACCCCGGCCGCGGCGATGCGCTCCTCCAGGGCAGGGGCGAGCGGTCCGGCGCCGACGATGCGGCACGAGAAGTCGCGGCCGTCGGCGGCGAGCAGCGCGCACGCGTCCACCAGGTCGGGGAAGCCCTTCTTCTCCACCAGCCGTCCCACCGCCACCACCACGGGCGGCCGCGCGGCCGGGTCGCGGAACGCGAAGCGGTCCAGGTCGATGCCGGTGTAGACGCGGTGGATCCGCGCGGCCGCGGGCGGGTGGAGCGCGCGCAGGCGGGCGACGTTGTAGTCGCTCACCGTGACGATGGCGGCCGCGTCCGCGACGCGCGCGCGAAGCGCCGCCTCGTCCACGCCCTCCCAGTAGATGTCCTTCGCGTGCGCCGTGAACGAGTACGGCACCCCGGCGAGCCGGGCTGCGATGCGCGCCACGCCGGCGGCCACGGTGCCGAAGTGAGCGTGAAGGTGCGTGATGCCGCGCTCGCGCACCTCGCGCGCCAGCAGCACGCCCTGGTGCAGGTCCCGGGCGGCCTGGTCGCGCAGGGCCTCGAGCTGGCGGAAGAGCCCGGGCAGGGCTCCGGCCGCATCGGCCAGGTCCCGCCAGAGCCGCTCGCAGCGCTGCCCGCAGGCAGGCAGGTAGACGACGGGCGCGCGCACCCGGGCGAGCATCTCGTGGAACCGCCCCTCGACCGGCGGCCGCAACGAGAAGACGTGCACGTCCAGACCGGCGCGCTGGTGCGCAAGCAGCTCGCCGACCACGAACGTCTCCGAGAAGCGGGGGTAGACCTTCAGCACGTATCCGACGCGGGGGCTAGGCATGGGCGTGCGCCGGCGCCAGCACCGCTTCGAGCAGCGCCGGCAGCCGGCGCAGCCCGTCGAGGTCGATCGGCGCGGGGAGCGCCGCCGGCTCGCGCGGGCCGATGGCGATCCACGCCGAGAGCGCGGCGGGCGTGGCGTGCCCGGCGAGGAGGTCGACCGCGCCCAGCGCCGCGAGGCGGCTCGCGCGGATGTACTGCTCCAGGCGCGGGCGCGTGCGCGGCACGATGAGCGCGCGCCGGCCGCACGCGAGCGTCTCGCACACCGTGTTGTAGCCGCCCATCGCGATGACCTGGTCGGCGACGCGGATGAGGGCGTCGGCGTCCGGCACGAAGCCCAGGATGCCGAGGTCGTGCCGGCGCGCGGCCAGCTGGTCGAGCGCGGCCCGCTGCGCCGCCGGCATGAAGGGCCCCGTGACGACGAGCCCCGACGTGCCGGGCGGGAGCGCCGCGCGCGCGAAGGCGTCGGCCAGGCGGTAGCCGTCCTCCCCGCCTCCAACGGTGCACAGGCAGAGGCGGCCCGCCGGCAGGTCGAGCGCGGCACGGAGGGCGGCCGCCTCCTGGGGACCGGGACGCCCGGCGCCGTTGCGGTTCAGGTAGCCCGTGAAGCGCACCAGGCCCGCCACCTCCTCGGACATCCCGTACTCGGCGACGGGGTCGTAGACCCGCGGGTCCCCGTACACCCAGATGGCGTCGTAGTGGCGGCGGACGACCTCCTCGAAGCGGGTGGCCTCCCACTCGGCGCGGACCTGCGCGGGCTCGTCCAGCACCTCCCGCAGGCCGAGGACGACCCGCGCGCCCGACTCGTGAAGGACGTCGAAGCTGGGCGCCAGCTCGAACTCGACGCCGGAGGCGACCTTGTCCACGATCAGGACGTGGGGGGCGAAGGCGCCCAGCGCGGAGCGCAGGATTCGCCCGCGCAGCGCCACCATGCCCTCCAGCGCCAGCCCCAGCGAGCGCGAGCGGTAGCCCGCGCCGTCGGCGCGCTTGCGCAGCGCGGGAAGCGCGAGCGCGTCCACGCCCGGCGGCAGGTCGAAGAGGCCCGCCTCCCGCGCCCCGCAGATCAGCAGGATCGCCGCGCCGAGCGTCGTCGCGAGCGTGGTGGCGATCGCGATGTTGCGGCGCATGTGCCCGAGCCCGAGGGCGTCGTGCGAGTAGAGCGCGATCCGCAGCGCGGGACGTCTGCGAGCCCGTTTGCTGCGACCGTTCGATCCGCGCCCGGGTTTGGGCGCGGGGAACGGGGAGCCGATCGTGATGGCCAGGGTCCGCTCCTCCGGAGACGTTGAGCGGACACGAAGCTAGACGCGGTGCCCGGACGCTCGCATCCGAGAGATCCACAGTCGGGCCGGGGGTCGCGGACCCCGGGCGCGGTCCGGCGCGGTCCGTCCCGGGGGCCCGGTTCAGGCCTCCAGCGGCACCCCCGCCGGCGCGTCGGCGCGGAAGGGCGACGCGGCGGCCGTGCCGCGCAGGCCGACGAAGGCGGTCACCGCGGCGCAGAGGGTGAGCGCCGCCGCCACCCACATCGCCCCGTGGACGCCGTGGACGAAGGACTCCAGGGCGGCGCGTTCGGCCGCGGGCCCGGCCACCTGCCCGATCGCGCGCCCCTGGCCGCCGATCACGAGCTGCTCTGCGGCCTGCGCCCGCGCGTGCAGCTCCGGCGGCAGCGAGACGATGCGATCGGACCAGGCCCGGCTCGTGAGCGTCGCCCCGACCGCGCCCAGGATCGCGATGCCGAGCGCCGCGCCGACCTGGCGGGAGGCGTTCACGACCCCGGAGGCGATGC
>JAWVEW010000131.1:0-2575 GCA_033856495.1 Miltoncostaeaceae bacterium
GGCTCCAGCGGGGCGCCGACAGCCGCGACCAGGCCGAGAAGGATCACGGCGATGAGGCGCAGGGGCCGGTCGTGGCGGAGAGGAGATCTCGCCATGGGCGTCTGGCTCGCCGGTTCATCTGGGCACCAGCCGGCGAACGGGGGCCACCGTACCAGGGGTGGTGCCTGGTCGTGAAGCCCTCCCGGCACCCGGCGCCCTGAACGGCGGGCCGGATCAGCCCCGCCTTACCGCAGCGCGGCGGGCAGCTTGCTGCGCACCGCCACCTTCCTGAAGGCCGCGTAGCTCGGCTTCTTGGTGCCGTTCTGCCGGACGAGGCCGCCCGGCCAGTTGGGGTTGTCCTGCATGTTGAACCAGACGACCACCGGCACCCGCTTCTGCTTCACGTCCTTCAGCCCGAAGATCTGGGTGAGGAAGGAGGCCTGCGCCTTCGGCGCGACCTTCACCGTGCGGAACGGGGTCGTCGCGGTCGTGTACCCCGCCTCGGTGATGTAGAGGGGGATGTTCTTCCGAAGGCCGTCGAGCGTCGTCAGGATCTCGGGGATGCTCCGCCAGGTGGGGAACGCCTTGGTCTTCCCCTTCGGGGGCGCGGCCGGATAGATGTGCTGGGCGTAGGCGTCGAACTTGACCTTGCTCTTGACGATGCCCTGGAGCCAGGCGCGGGAGCCGAGGCCCTTCGAGTCGCTCTTGCTCTTCGGTCCCGCCGAACCGGCGATGACGACCGCCGTGGGGTTCGCCTTCTTGATTCGCGGATAGGCGTTCTTGACCAGGAGCACGTAGGCCTTGAGCGAGACGCTCTTCCCGCCCTTGTACTGCGGGAAGTGGTAGCGGATGAGGTTCGGCTCGTTCCAGATCTCGTAGTTTCGGACCCGCGGCAGAACGCCCAGGAACGGGCTCGAGACGCGGCCGCTGTAGCGCTTGGCCACGACGCCCATGAAGCGCCCGAAGAACCCGGGGTTCGGCGCCTGCGCGTTGAGTCCCTCGACGCTCGTGCGCTGCTTGCCGCCCGTGGCCCAGGTCGGGCCGTTGTAGACGGCCACGATCGGCGTGATCTTCCGGGCCTTGAGGCCGATGAAGATCTGGTCGTAGCGATCCCAGAGGTAGGCCGGGTCGTTCGGGTCGTCCATGAAGGTGGGGCGGGTGGGCGCGACGTCGGACCAGAACAGGTCGACCCTCGTGACCTTGGCGCCGGTGGCGGCGATCATGTCCAGCCGGGACTCGATCTGGTCCATCGGCAGCACCGCCAGCCGGTCGTCCTGCACCGCGGCCACGGCGCCGAACCCGGCCGCCGGGGCTGCGAGCCCGAGGCAGAGCACGGATGCGCAGGCGCGCAGGAGGGCGAAAAGTCCGCTCGTAGAGCCAAATCTCATTACGTCCCCATTGTCGGCCGACCGGAAAACTGCGCGATCGTATCGTCGCTCCCGCAGGAGTGACACTCCGCAGGTTCCTTCGGGAAGGCGGTCACCGCCGCTCGTCGAAGAAACGTCGGAGCAGGTCCAGCGTGTCCGCGGCGAGAACGCCGCCCGTCACCTCGACGCGGTGCAGCAGGCGCGGGTCCCGGAGGAGGTCCAGCACCGTGCCGGCCGCGCCCACCTTCTGATCGGGCGCCCCGTAGACGAGCCGCGCGACGCGCGCCTGCCCCAGCGCGCCGGCGCACATCGGGCAGGGCTCGAGGGTGGCGTAGACGGCCGTCCCCGAGAGCCTCCAGCCGCCGAGCGTCAGCGCCGCCTCGCGCAGGGCGAGGCACTCGGCGTGGGCCGTCGGGTCTCCGCGAAGCTCGCGCTCGTTGCCGGCCGCGCCGACGACCTCCCCCTCGCTGACCACCACGCACCCGACGGGCACGTCGCCGTGCTCGGCCGCCCGCACCGCCTCGCGCAGAGCCAGGCGCATGAAGTGCTCGTCGCGGGGGAACACGCCGCGCGCCATCACCGACGAGTCTACGCCAGCCGCCCGACGCCCCCGCTCCGACGCTCAGCCGCCGGCCCGGGCGCGCAGGAACGCGACGGTCTCCTGGGCCAGGCTCCAGACCCTCGGGGATCCGAGCCCGGTCGAGTAGTCCCAGCCGGGCGCGGCGTCGTAGTAGCGGTTGCCGCCGCGGGTGACGTCGTGGAACGCCGGCGCGGGCGCCGGCGTCCGCGCCAGCTCGTACAGCATGGGCGCCACGAATCCCAGGCGGCCCACCCCCTGGCGGGCGGCGAGCTGGCGCACCAGCGTCATCGCGCCGGCCCAGAAGGGGGTGGCGGCGCTCGTGCCGCCGATCACGCCCGGGCGGCCCTCGAAGTACACGAGGAAGCCGCTCTCCGGGTCCGCGGCGGCGGCGACGTCGGGCACCTGCCGCGCACCGGTGGTGAAGGCGTTCATCACCCCCCTGCCGCGCTGCCAGGACGGCATCGGCGATCGCGGGTTGAGCCCGCCGCCGCCGCCGCCGATCGAGATCACGTCCTCCCAGCCGGCCTCCTCGAGGTAGGCGCCCCCCTCGTCCACGGAGAGGAGGGTGCCGCCCACGGAGATCACGCCCGGGCTGTTCCCCGGCCAGGAGGTGGCGAGGCGATGGTCGGCCAGGTCCGTGAGCTGGCAG
>JAWVEW010000132.1:0-4366 GCA_033856495.1 Miltoncostaeaceae bacterium
CGCCGGCGTGCGCCTGGTCGGCATCGACTACCTGTCGGTGGCCGCGCCCTCGGACCCGGCGCCGGCCCACCTCGCGCTGCTTCGGGCCGGCGCGGTGATCCTCGAGGGGCTGGACCTGCGCGCCGTCGCTCCCGGTCCGTACCGGCTGGTCTGTCTGCCGCTGCGGATCGAGGGCGCCGACGGGGCGCCGGCGCGTGCGGTGCTGATCCGGGACTGAGCTGAGTTCGGGCGCGAAACGCGGCAGTACACTGGCGCCTTGCTCCGCCGCCGTCAGCGAACGGTCGCCGTCGCGCTGCTGGGCGCGGCCGTCGCCGGCGGTGCTGCGGCGGCGACGACGCTGAACTCGACCAACTCCATACCGTTCGGCTTCTTTGCGCGAAGCAGCAAGACGTTCACCGGGACCAACTGCGGGGCGACTGCGACGGTGACCTGGCAGCTGCCAGCCGGGGCAACTGGCATCACGGTCGCGACACCCAGGATCGGCGACCGGGATGAGGGCGGCGGCGGCACCCGCGTGAGCGCCGTGGCCGTGACGGGCACGCTCGTGACGATCACCGTGGTGGCCGACGGTCCCTCGATCTGCGACCCGACGGTCACGGGCGTTCCCGCGGGAGAGCCCGTGAACTGGACGGCGACCTACGGCGTCAGGGCCGAGTACAGGCGGCGCGTGCAGGCGACGATACGCATCTTCTACGAGAGCTACGACTTCGGGGCCAGGTGGCAGCTGCGCCCGAAGACCATTCGCGACACCCGCGCCGGGGGTGGTCCCGGTGCGCGGGTGACCGGCATCAGGTGGACGCGGTTCGGCGGCAGGACCGCGGTCGGCTCCGGCACGCTGCGGCTGGACTACTGCGGGCCCCGCGACAACTGCCCCGAGAACGGCAAGCGGATACGGCTCGTGGCGAGCAAGCCCGGGTACTGCAAGGACTCGGGCCGGATCGAATACCTGAGGCTGTCCGGCTACATCGGCAGGATCGACCACTTCAACAACCGCATCACCTGCTCGGGCTGACCGCGCCGGTGTCGGTCCTGCGGTGGCTCGCCCCGCGCAGGATCGGCTCAACCGCCTCCAGTCCGGACCGCTGCACCTGCAGCCGGGGCGGGTCCGGACCTCGCCGACGGCGAAACGCGGGGATGAGCTCCCCGGGCGCCGGGGGGACCTCCCGCCAGCGCTCGGTGACGCCCTCGCCGAGGTCGCTGCGGGCAGCTCACGACCGGCCTCGAGCCGCGCGTCGTCCTCCACCGGGCCGGCGGGGCGGCCGCCGGCGTGCGCGAGGTGCAGGGCCGCGCCGGCGGGCGTCGAAGGAGACCCGGCATGCGGGCGTTCGCGTTCTTCGACGGCGAGGCCACGACCAGGGTCCGGTCGCTTCCCCGGCCGCTCGACTTCCTGCTCGTGGTGCCGCTGAGCTTCAACGACGCGCGCCGCGTGGCCGAGGGCGTGCGGTCCGGCTCCGCCGTCCTGATCGACCTCAAGGACGCCGACCGCGGCCTCGCCGAGCGGCTCGTGGACTTCGCGGAGGGCGTCGCCGCCGCCCTCGACTGCCGCGTCGGCCGGGTGGCGGAGAACCTCTACCTCCTGGCCCCCCCGGGCGTCTCGATCTCGGACGCCGCCGCCGGCGGAGGCGCGCAGCGCGCCACCGCCCGCTCCGCCGCCTGGTAGCCCGCTCCGTCCAGGCCTGGTATGCCGCCATGCCCGGCTCGGCCCAGGGCGCCGGCGCTGCGGCGATTCCCTCCACCCGCGCCTCCGACCCGACATCGGCAGCCTGACGAGTGGCGTGCCTTGCGTGCATACCGTCATGGCATGCCAAACAGGGCTGGGCCCTCAGGACCGTGACCGGATGCCGCTCTGAAGCGCGAAATGCCATTTGACCGCCTCCTCGACGGTCAAATGGCCATTGGCCAACTTGGCAGGCCAGCTTCCCCCCGCCGGCCGGCCGGCGGGGGCGCCTGCGCCTCCCGTCAGCCCGGCGTGACGGCGCTGGCCGCGGGCGAGCGACCGGAGTGGTTCCCTGCGGCGTCGACGGCGTCGACCGTGTAGGTGGCCACCGTGGCGGGGGGCAGGCCGGAGTCGGTGAGCCGGAGGACGGCGCCGGCGGTGGACCCGGCCGCGACGCCGTTCCGGTAGATGGTGTAGGCGGTCACGCCGACCGCGTCCGACGCGGGCGACCAGGCCAGATCGATCGCGTCCGGCGCTCCCACGGTCGCGACCAGCTTCGCGGGGGCGCTCGGGGGCGTTCGGTCGACGGCCGCGGGGGGTGCGGCGGGGGCGGCGGGTGTGGCAGGCGCGCCGGCCGCCGGTCCGCTCCGCCCGTGGCAGACGCCGCCTCCCACGTCCACGAACACGCTGCCCGGCGTGGGCACGAAGCGCCAGTCGTAGCCGGTCGGGTGGAGGGTGAGCGCGAACACCCCGTAGGTGTGGTCGTCCCTGACCTCGCTGTTGGGGGCGATGGCGTAGAAGCCGCCGTGGTTCTTGCCGCCCGTGCCGACCACGAACTCGCGGATGCCGCGCGCGGCGTCCGGGACGCCGTCCGCCGACTGGGGCGCGAACCGCTCGTAGTCATGGTCGTGCCCGCTGAGCACGAGGTCCGCCCCGGCCTCCTGGAGCGCCTGCCACAGCGGCTGGGTGGCCGGGGTGCCGCCGTGCCTGCCCGAGCTGAAGCGGGGGTGGTGCCAGTAGGCCAGCGTGCACGCGGCCGGATGCGCCGCCAGGTCGGCGCGCAGCCAGGTCTCCTGCGGGGACCCGGCCTCACAGCCGGCCACCTGGGAGCAGTTCGAGTTCAGGGCGATCAGATGCCAGGAGCCCACGTCGAAGCTGTAGTAGCCCCTCGCCGGGTCCCCTGCAGCGGCGCCGAAGTACTGGAAGTAGCCGCCGGCGCCGTGGCTGAGGTACTCGTGGTTCCCGGTCGCGGGGTGGATCAGCGCGCGGAACCTGCCCCAGGTCGGGTCGAATGACTGCATGAAGGCTGCATAGCTGTTGTCCTCGTACTGGCTGTCGCCGAGCGTGAGCACCGCCGCGAGGGTCGGGAGGGTCGCCAGCAGGTCCGACGTCTCGCGCATCTGGCAGCGGTAGGCGTCTCCCGCGCCGCCGGCGAAGGCGCTGTCGGCCGGGTCGCAGGCGATGTCGCCGGCAGCCGCGACGACCGGGTCGCCGCTGGCCCCGCGGGCTGCGGCGGTCGCCGCCGCGGCGGCCGTCGCCTCGGCGGGGGACGCGTCGTGGAGCACGTCCAGGTAGGCGCCGAATCCGGAGGGGCTCGACCACTCGCGGGCCCCGGCGACGGCGGTCCCCGCTCCCCAGGCGTTGAAGCTCGAGACGAGGTGGAACGTGACGGGCGAGGCGGCGAGCCGGCTCACCTGCGCTCGCCAGCGGGCCAGGTCCCGGGAGAGGATCGCCGCGCTGCGGGTCGCGGGGAACAGGCCCGGCGAGATCGTGAACGACCATGGAAGCTGGCTCGCCTCCGCGAGCGCCGGATCGTTCTCGTACCAGGCGTCGGGCTGCAGGTTGCAGCGGCGGCTGCCCGGAACCACGGGAAGGACGAGGTACGCGCGGCCGGCGTTGGCCCGGACCCAGCGCGCGGCCCCCGCGCAACTGCCCCCGGCATTCGCCACGAACACCACGGAGCGCCCGTCGATCTCCAGGTAGGCGGGCTCGTCGCCGTAGCGTGCGAGGATCAGGACGATGGCGCGCGCCCGGGCCCGCGATCGCGCGTTGGGCGTGCTTCCGCCGACCCCCCGAACCTGGAGCGTCCAATGAAAGGACGTCCCGCGGGCGGCCCGGAGCAGCGTGGGCACCGCGCGGTCGCTGATGCTTCCGCGGCCGCTCCAGCCGACGATCCCGGCCTGGATGCCGCCGTAGCGCATCGCCCGGATGTCGCGTCGCACGGCGCTCACGGAAAGGCTTGCCGGATCGGCGGGGGAGGGATGGAAGTGCGAGACCTGACGGCCCGCGGGTGCCGGGCTCTGGTAGAAGGCCGCCCGGATCGGGAGCCCGGCCCCCGCGCCTGAGGCGACGGCGGGTGTCAGGGTGCTCGGCGCGGGCGGCGCAGCCGACACGCCGGCCGTCGTTCCGACCAGGACTGCCGTGGCCACCCCGATGCTCCAGGCGATTTTCCTCACACCCCTCCTCGACGCGGGCAGGACCGGCTGTCCGACGCCGGAAGACGGATCGTGTCCGGGCCGGGACGCGGACCGCATCCCCCACAGGGGTGAGCGCTGAACGACGCCCTCAGCGGCGTGCCGAGCCGCCTACACGGGCGGGCGCCGAGAACTGGACCAGCGTGCGATGCGCCCGCGCCACCGGGGAGGATGCCCGGTACGACGAGCGCCCGAGCGGCTCGCGAAGGAGCCGCCCGGGCTGTCGAGGTGGACT
>JAWVEW010000133.1:0-2951 GCA_033856495.1 Miltoncostaeaceae bacterium
GCCCCGCTCGCGCTCGCGCCCCCAACGATCTTGGTCGCCCGAAGGGCGCGCGGCCGGCGCACCGGCCCGTACGGCCCGCGCCCGCTCCTCCTCGGCTCGCCGGGCGGCCGCGATCTCGACGCGCAGGGCGGCGAGCTCCCTCCCCGCCGTCCCAAGCTCGGCCTCCGCGTCGGCGCGCGCGCGGGCACGCTCCGCGGCGGCTTCCCCTCGGACCCGCTCCACCTCCGCGAGGAGGTCGGCCTCCCGGGCTGCGACGCGGCGGCGCCCCCGCTCCGCCTCGTCCCGCTCGGCCCGGGCGGCCTCGGCCGCCTCCGCCGCATCGCGGCGGGCTCCCTCGGCGTCGGCGAGCAGTCGCTCGATCGCCTCGCGCTCCGGGCCGAGCGCCGTCCGCGCCCGCCGCACCACCTGCGCCTCCAGCCCCAGCTGCTCGGCGATCGCGAGCGCGTGCGACGCGCCCGGCTCGCCCAGCCGCAGCTCGAACGTCGGCCGCAGCGAGCGAGGATCGAACCCCACGGCGGCGTTGAGCGCGCCCTCGGTTCCGCTCGCCCACTCCTTGAGCCCGGGGTGGTGACTGGTGGCGAGCACCAGGGCGCCGCGGTCCATCAGCGCCTCCAGCACCGCCCGGGCGAGCGCGGCCCCCTCGTGGGGGTCGGTGCCCCCCGCCACCTCGTCCAGCAGGACCAGGGAGCGCTCGCCCGCGACCTCCAGGATCCCGATCAGGCTGCGCACGTGGGCGGAGAAGGTGGAGAGGCTGCGCGCGATCGACTGCTCGTCGCCGATGTCCGCGAGCACCCGGTCGAAGACGGGCAGGCGCGCGCGGCGTGCCGGCACGCGCAGGCCGCACTGGTGCATCAGGGCCGCCAGGCCCAGGGTCTTGAGGGCCACCGTCTTGCCGCCGGCGTTCGGCCCGCTGACGACCAGGGCGCGCACGCCGCGCAGCGGGAGGTCCACGGGGACCGCCCGCCCCGGGTCGAGCAGCGGGTGGCGGGCGCCGATCAGCTCCACCTCGTCCGCCGGCTCGACCGCCGCCCCGCCCATCCGCCGCCCCAGCTCCCCGCGGGCCATCGCCAGGTCCGTCTGCGCGAGGGCGTCCGCGGTCGCCGTCAGCGCCCCAGCGCGCGCTGCCACGACCGCGGTCAGCGCCGCCAGCACGCGCTCGACCTCCTCGCGCTCCACCGCGGCCAGCTCGCGCACCCTGTTGGTCGCCTCGACCAGCTCGAGCGGCTCGACGAAGAGCGTCTGGCCCGAGCCCGAGGAGTCGTGGACGAGCCCCGGCACGGCCCCGCGCGCGCTCGCCTTCACCGCCAGCACGGGGCGCCCGGCGCGCTCGGTGACGAAGCTCTCCTGGAGGTGGGGGCGAAGCCGCTGGGCCAGCTGGCGCAGCGTCTCGCCCGCCGCGGCGCGCGCCCGCGCAAGGCGGCGGCGCGCCTGGGCGAGATCCGGCGAGGCCGCGTCGCGCACCTCGCCGCGCTCGTCGAGGGCGGCCTCGATGGCGCTGGCGACCGCGGCGAGCACCGGCTCCTCCAGCGGCTCCAGCCGCGCGGCCAGGCGGGGAGCGACCGCAGCCTGCGCGAGCACCGCCGAGCGCAGCGCGATCGCCGCGCGGCAGGTGTCGCCCACGTCCGCCAGCGCCGGCTCGTCGAGCCTCGCGCCGGCGGAGGCGGCACGGATGGCGGGGCGCAGGTCGCGGGCGCCGCCCGGCGGCGACACCCCCTCGTCGCCGAGCGCGATCGCCTCCTCCGTCTCCTCGCGCAGGCGCGCGACCTCGGCCGGGTCGGACGAGGGCGTGAGCGCCAGCGCCAGCTCCCGGCTGCCCGCGAAGCTCGCCTGCGCCGCCAGCAGCTCGCGGATGGCCGGAAGCTCCAGGAGCTCGGCGCTGTGGGCGTCTCCCCCCATAGGTGGGACATCGTAGGCGGCGGCGAGCCCGCGGGCCGCCGCCGGCCAGCGGATCACTGCCTGCGGGCGATCGCCTCGGCGAGCTCGTTCTTGGTCATCTTCGAGCGCCCCTTCACGCCGAGCTTCCTGGCGCGCTCGTAGAGCTCCTCCCTGGTGTGACCCTCGACGTCGACGCCGCCGTAGGTCTTGCCGCCCCGGCGGGCCGCCGCGCCGCCCCGCTTCGCCTGCGGGTCGGACGGGCCCTTCTCCTTCTTCGGCTCCCAGTGGTCGCCCACCTTCTCGAACGAGTGCTTCAGCGCTGCGTAGGCCGTGCGATGGGCGCGCTCGCCCTCGCCGTAGGTCTCCACCGCGCTGTCGTGGGCCTTCGCCCAGGTCCGCCGGGCCTTCGCCGGCGAGCGCCTGATCGTCGCCGGCATCTCCTCGCTGGCGGGCATCCGAGCCTCCCTTCCCTCGCGTGAACGGTTCCTGCGAGGGCGCATTCCCGGTCGGGCGGCGGTCCCAAACCGGGTCAGGCTCGACGAGCGCGGCGCGCGGCGGGCCTCGCGCGCCTCGGCGGTACGCAGACCACCTCGCTCAGACGTCCGCTGGCCAGGTCCAGCATGAAGCCGCGGACCGCGTCCCGCCTGGGCAGCTCCGACCCGGCACGCAGGCGCTCCAGCTCACCGCGGACGCTGGCCGCGACGTCGCGGCGCCCGAGCGCCGCGAGCGCGGCGCAGCCCGTGTGGTGGATCACGGCGACCTCGTACGTCCCCAGGACGGCCTGTGAGAAACGCAGCGCCTTCAGGGTCTCGGGCGTCGCGAGGCCGCCGGCGTTCCGGATCACGTGCGCCTCGCCCGGCCGCAGCCCGAGCAGCGCGGCGGGATCGAGGCGGCCATCCATGCAGGCGAGCACGGCCACCCGGAGCGCCGGCTCCTCGGCAGCGGCCGGCCGCGGAGCCCGGCCGACCAGGCGGTCAGCTGTCCACCAGCGCATCGCGCCCCTCCGGCAACGGGTGGACGAGGGCGGTGGCGCCCTCCACCAGCATGACCTCGACCGCGGTGCCGGGTGGCATCGG
>JAWVEW010000134.1:0-3158 GCA_033856495.1 Miltoncostaeaceae bacterium
CCCACCCTGGTCACCGACGGCATCGCCTGCTCGGACGACCCCCTCCTGCTCGCCCGCCCGGGCGCCTACCGCCTCTCGGCGGCCCGCCGGAGCGCCCGAAGCTGACGCCCCGCGTCAGCGCCCGTCGACGTGGAGCTCCAGGGCGCTCCTGATCCGGGCGCGACCGTGATGCAGCAGGAGGCGCTCGAGGGCGGGATCGATCCCCAGGGCCGCGCACACCTCCGCGGCAGTCCAGGCCTCCACGTCGCGCAGGCCCACCACCGCGCGCTGGACCGGCGGCAGCGAGGCGAGCGCGGCGCCTGCCACCTGGGCGCCGGCGCCCGTGCCGAGGTCCGCGCCGGGAGGGAGGCGCCGCGGCGGATCGCTCCAGTGGCCGGCCCAGACGGAGCCGGCGCCCATGAAGCGACCGCGCTCCACCGCGGGCTCCGGCGCACCCGCCTCCGCGGCGGCCAGCACCGCCGCCGGCGCCCCACCGTCGCGGGCGGCGCACGCCCGGGCGCAGGCCGCGGCGATCCCGGTGATCCAGGCCCTCAGCGAGGGGCGCCCGTCGAAGCGGTCCAGACCGGCGATCACCTCCGACCACGCCGCGCGGACGGCCGCCTCCGCCGCTTCCCGGTCGAGCGCGTGGGCCATGGCCACCAGCACCATCGCCCCCTGGTGGCGAGCGACGACCTCGAGGAACGCCCCCTCGTCGCGCGCGCGGAGCGCGGTCAGGAGCGCCGCGTCGGCCACGTGCAGACCCTACACGCGTGCGTGGAACGGACCCGGCCGGGAAGGACGCGGTCGTGGCGCGTGCAGAGCGACCTTCGCCGCCGATCGACCGGCCGGCACCCCGGCCCCGGCCCACGCCCCGTCCCGCGCCGGACCCCGACCCGGCGCCCGAGGTCCCGCCCGCGGAGCCTCCTCCCGACGCCGCCTGACGTCGGCGGGCCGGTGATCCACCCGGCCACGTTGCGGGTTTCGAGGCACCTGATGCCTAATGGCTGCAGGAAACATCGGGTTGGATCCGCGCCGAGGAGGAGTCAATGCGTCGCCATCGTTTCGTTCCCGCCCTGGCGGCGTTGGGCCTTGCCGTCCCGTCGCTGGCGGCGGCCGCTCCGGGAGCGCCCGCGTGGACGAAGATCTCCGGGCCCGTCGGGTCGAGCCTCGCCGCCCCCGCGCTCGGCTTCAGCGCCGAGGGCGTGCTCGCGGCCTGGACGGTCTCCGGGGCGACGAGCGCGGCCATCCAGACCGTGCCCCTCCTCCCCTCGCGCAACGGCGGGGTGCGCACGCCCCCCGCTCCGGTCGCCGCGGCCGACGGCTGGACCACACTGGCCCAGACGCCGGTGCTCATCCCCAAGGCCGGCGGCGGTCTCCAGGTGCTCTTCGCGGGCGCCCGCGCGACCGCGGCCGGCGTGGCGATGAGCGGCGGCACGGTGGCGGTCCGCAACGCCGACGGCAGCTTCGTCCAGCCGGCGGCGGCGAGCGTCCGCGGGCCCTCCGGGGGCACCATGGACGCCGTCGCGCTGCCGGACGGCACGCCGATCTGGGCCACCGACCAGGGCGGGGTGATCGCCGTCCTGCGCGGGATCGGAGCGGACCAGACTCGGCATGAGCTGCAGTCCGCGACCGTCGGCGGCTGCTGCGGGTTCGACCCCGCCCTGGCGATCGACGGATCCGGCGCGGTCTGGATCGCCTGGTACTCGAACGCGCCCGGCGCGGTGGGCATCCTCGTGCAGCGGCTGGATCCGGTCAGCGGGGCGCCGATCGGCCCGGCGCAGATCGCGCCCGGCAGCGAGCCCGCCGTCAACAACCTCAACTCCCACCGTGTCGCCCTCGCCTGCAAGCCCGTCGGCGGCGGCTGCCGCGTCGTCTACGCGACCCAGGAGGCGGTTGGCGCCCCCGCCACCCTCGTCTCCTGGCATCCGGGCGACCGCGCGCCGGTCACCGTCGCCACGATCAACGGCCTCGGAACGGTCGCCCTGAGCGCCAGCTACACGGGCGACGCGCAGCACCTCTGGGTGGCGTGGAAGCAGGGGCTCGGCTCTCCGTCGTACCACGCGGTCTACGGGGACCCGACCGGCGCCGGCGGCAGCCCGATCGCGATCGGCGCACCCCCGACGGCGGCCCAGGGCGCCTACGGCCTCACGACCGTGGCCGTGGGGAACGACCTGGTGCTCGCCTCCCTGAACGGCTCCCCCGAGGCCGCGGTCTGGGCGAACCGCATCTCGCCGCCCAACCCGAACGCGACGCCCAACACGCTGGGCATCTGGCAGCCGCGCACGATCGAGAACGGCCCCACGCTCGCCGTGGCCCCCCGCCGCTTCTCGCTGGCGGGCCTGCGCCGGTTCGGGTGCGTGCCGATGCGGGTGCAGTCCACGCAGCCGGCCCGGGTCACCGTCACCATCCTCGGCGGACCGCGCGGCCGGCTCTCCGGGTCGGCGACCGCGGGCTTCCCGCGGGCGGGCGGCGGCAACCAGATGGTCTGCGTGAAGATCCCCATCCGGCCCTACAAGATCGACACCCGCAAGCCCTTCACCGTCGGGCTCACGTACCAGCTGGGCTCGCGCCCGAAGCCCGGCGCGCCGCAGGCGCGGAACGTCATCAAGCCCTTCTCCTTCACCCGCTGAGCCCGAGCTGAGGGCCGGCCCGCCGGCCGGCCCTCAGCTGAGCAGCCGGGCGAGCTCCGCGAGGTCCCCCACCACCAGCGCGGGCTCGGCGCCCAGCCGCTCCCCCGGCACGCCGGCGCGGTTCAGGCGCGCGGTCGGAAGCCCGAAGGCCGCGGCCCCCGCCGCGTCCCAGGGGTTGGCCGAGACGAAGAGCAGGCGCTCGCGCGGCAGCGCGAACGCCTGCTCGGCCAGCGCGTAGACGGCGGGCGCCGGCTTGTAGGTGCGGACCGCGTCGACGCTCAGCACGTGCGTGAAGCGGTCCCGCAGGCCGGCCGCGGCGAGCGCCGCCTCGAGCATCCCGGGGGCGCCGTTGGAGAGCACGGCGAGCGGCCTGGAAGCCAGTGCCCCGAGGGCCTCGGCCACCTCGGGATACGGCTCGAGCGACCGCCAGGCGTCGAGCAGCCGCGCCCGCGCGGCCGCGTCCAGCACCAGGCCCAGCCGATCGGCGACGTGGTCGAGCGCCGCCGCGGTCACGGCCGCGAAGTCCTCGTAGCGCCCCATCAGCGCCCG
>JAWVEW010000135.1:0-4273 GCA_033856495.1 Miltoncostaeaceae bacterium
CGCCGTACAAGTCAGGGAACGGAGCCGCCGCGATGGCGGTATTGGGCTACTACTAGGGGCCGCACTGAAGGCCCCCCCGGGGGGGCGG
Source organism: Miltoncostaeaceae bacterium (assembly GCA_033856495.1). Taxonomy (GTDB): domain Bacteria; phylum Actinomycetota; class Thermoleophilia; order Miltoncostaeales; family Miltoncostaeaceae; genus JAWVEW01. The sequence goes on from JAWVEW010000135.1 coordinate 89, forward strand.
CGAGAGCCGCCTCCCGGGGGGGTTCATGCTCCTGCGGCCGCACCCGGGCCGCCAGCGCACGCGGCGGCGCGCTGCAGCAGCAGCGCCCGCTCGCGCGCGTTGCGCGTGAGCGACGCCGCGCGCTCGAACTCCGCGCGCGCCTCGGCGAGGCGGCCGAGCCTGGCCAGCAGGTCACCGCGCACGCTCGGCAGGAGGTGGTAGCCCTCGAGCGCCGGCTCCGCCGCCAGGGCGTCCACGAGCTCGAAGCCCGCTGCCGGACCGAAGGCCATCCCGTGCGCCACCGCACGGTTCAGCTCGACCACCGGTGACGGCGTCAGCCGGGCGAGCGCGTCGTAGAGCGCCGCGATCCGGCCCCAGTCCGTCTCGGCCGCGGTCCGCGCCCGCGCGTGGCAGGCGGCGATCGCGGCCTGCAACGCGTAGGGGCCCGGCGCGCCGCCGGGCTCCCCGGCACGCGCCAGCGCCGCCAGACCGCGGCCGATGAGCATGTGGTCCCAGCGCCCGCGGTCCTGGTCGAGCAGCAGGACGGGCTCTCCCGACGGCCCGACCCGCGCCCGCGAGCGCGACGCCTGGATCTCCATCAGGGCGACGAGCCCGTGGGCCTCCGGCTCCTTCGGGGTCAGCTCGGCCAGGATCCGGCCCAGGCGGAGGGCGTCCTCGCAGAGCGCAGGTCGCAGCCAGTCGCCGCCGGCGGTCGCCGAGTAGCCCTCGTTGAAGATCAGGTAGACGACCTCGAGCACCGCCGACAGGCGCTCGGCCAGCTCGCCCCCGCTCGGGGCCTCGAAGGGGACCCGAGCCTCGGCCAGGGTGCGCTTGGCCCGCACGATCCGCTGGGCGACGGTGGGCTCGGGAACGAGGAACGCACGCGCGATCTCGGGGGTCGTCAGCCCGCCCAGCAGGCGGAGCGTGAGCGCGACCCGCGCCTCGGTCGAGAGCACCGGATGACAGGTCATGAACATGAGGCGCAGGAGGTCGTCGCCGACGTCGTCGTCGAGCGCGGCGTCAAGATCGGGATCGGGCATCTGCTGCTGGACCTCGACCTCGCGGGCGAGCTCCTCGTGCCGGCGCTCGAGCCGCGTGCTCCTGCGCATCTGGTCGATCGCACGGCGCTTCGCGACGGCCATGAGCCAGGCGCCCGGGTTGTCCGGGACGCCCGACTGCGGCCACTGCTCGAGCGCGGCGACGAGCGCGTCCTGCGCCAGCTCCTCGGCGAGGCCGATGTCGCGCACGAACCGCGTGAGACCGGCGATGAGCCTCGCCGACTCGATCCTCCAGACCGCGTCGATCGCGCGGTGGGTGTCGGGGGCCGCCACGGCCCCCAATCACACCAGCTGCGTCCTCCAGCGCAAGCCCGCGGCGCGCGGCGCGGCTACTTGTTTGCCTCCACCTGCGCGCGCAGGCGCCGCTCCTGCTCCCTGAGCTCGGGCGTGAACTCGGCGCCGAAGTCCTCCTCCTCGAACACCTGGCGGATCTCGATCTCGGTCCCTTCGTCGAAGGGGGCGCGCTTGACCCACTCGATCGCCTCGTCCCTGGACCTCACCTGGAAGATCCAGAAGCCGGCGATCAGCTCCTTGGACTCGGTGAACGGGCCGTCGGTCACGGTCCGGGTGGATCCGGAGAACCTGACCCGCGCCCCCTTGGAGCTCGGGTGCAGACCCTCCCCCGCCAGCATCACGCCGGCCTTCACGAGCTCCTCGTTGAACGTCCCCATCTCGGCGAGCACCTTCTCGTCGGGCAGCACGCCGGCCTCGCTGTCCGGGTTGGCCTTCACAAGGATCATGAACCGCATCGTCGTGCCTCCTGGTCTCGGATTCGGGGCCGGGTCTCCCGACGGTCTGGACCGCCCGAACCCCGCCTCTACTCCCCCGTCGAACGACGCTCCCCGAAATCGACACGCCGACGGAAATTCTTCTCCGGCAGCCCGCAGCCGACATCGCGGCCCGTCGAGGTCGGAGGCGCCGCCGCGCCGGCCGGCGGCGGGCCGTCCAGCCCGGCCGAGCGCGACCAGCTGGCGGGAACCCGGCAGCGAGCTCCGTGCCCCTCGGGGAGGCCGCGGCCGGCGCGCCTCCCCGAGTCCCGTCGGGTCAGCCGCCGGCCCCGCCCATCACCGCGGCAGCCCGCCGCTCCATCTCGTCGGGCGGGACGTCCTCCACGTGGGTGGAGATGGTCCAGGTGTGACCGAAGGGGTCCTCGATCTGGCCGCTGCGGTCGCCGTAGAAGCGGTCCTCGGCGGGCCGCACGAGCGTCGCCCCGGCGGCGACCGCCCGCTCCAGGACCGCGTCGACGTCCCCCACGTAGAGATGGAGGCTGACCGGGGACCCGCCGAGTGCCCGCGGACCCCTGACGCCCATGTCCGGGAACTCGTCCGCCAGCATGATCAGCGAGTCGCCGATCTCGAGCTCGGCGTGGCCGACCTTCCCCTCGGGGGCGTCCATCCGCATCCGCACCCGGGCGCCCAGCACGCTCGTGTAGAACTCGATCGCCGCGTCCGCCCCGTCCACGCACAGGGCCGGCGTCACGGTGGGGTAGCCCTCCGGGACCGGCTTCACGTTGGCCATCGCTCCTCCTTCGTCGCGCATCCGCGTCGGTCATCGTGCCGGCTGGCGCGCTCACTCCACCCGACGAGCGAACGCCCCGGGAGCGACCAGCATCGCGTCCGGCGCGTCCCAGGAGCATCCGCCACCGTCCTGATGGTGGCACGCGGAGCCGGCCGGCGAAGCCGCCGGACCGGTCCTTCGAAGCGATGCCCCCGGCCGTTCCTGCCGGGCGCCCAGCGCTCCACGGGCGGAGGTGCCTCAGGCGCGCTCGACTCGCGCCTGCCGCCCACCTGCCGGGGGCTCGCTCCCCGCCGACCCGAGGGCCGGCGCTCCTCACACTTCGAGACGAAGGGTAAGGCTCCTCCCGGATGGCCCGCTATGGCAGGGGGCATAGCCTTCGGGCGGTCCATCCCGTCCGTCCGGCTAGGCGACAGCCTCGACGGGACGTGCGACGGGCCCGTGGCCGGCGGCGGCACGCGCGGGTACGTCTGTCCTGGAGACCCGGCCATCGCTACGCCCCCAAGCGCCAGACCGACCACGAGCACTGGAACCGCCTCCTGGAGCTGGCCCGGGAACGGGGGCGGCCCGGGGAGGATTCCCGGTCCTCGGCGCGAACTCGAGGAGGCGGCCCTCTCGGGGGACGCTCCGGAAACCCACTCCTCCTCGGCCGCCGGCCCCCCGGCCGGCGGCTCCTCACGGGGGCCGGCCGCAAGCGCCCCATCGTCTCGGCGAGGCGTCCGGCCCCGCCTCTTTCCGCGGGCCGGCTGCCCGGCGGCCCGCAACCTGCTGCAATTGGGCCATGGACCCAATCGCCGCGCCCCGGCGCTCCACGCCGTGAGCGAGCCGATCCATCCCGACACCGCGCTCGGGGCGGTGACGCTGACCGTCAACGACCTGGAGCGCACCCGCGGCTTCTACGAGCGCGCCATCGGCCTCCGGACGCTCGATTCGACCCCGCAGGCGGTGCTGCTGGGCGACGCCGCCGGATCGCCCCTGCTCGAACTGGCGGGCAGGCCCGACGCGGCGGCGCGCCCGCCCAGGACGACGGGCCTCTTCCACTTGGCGCTGCTGGTCCCGAGCCGGCAGGACCTGGCCCGTGCCGTGCGCCGGGTCATCGAGGCCGGCTGGGCCTTCACGGGCGCGGCGGACCATCTGGTCAGCGAAGCCCTGTACCCCGACGATCCGGAGGGCAACGGCATCGAGATCTACCGAGACCGGCCGCGCGAGCGCTGGCCCCGCGTCGCCGGAACGCTCCAGATGGCCACCGACCCCCTGGACCTCGAGGGCGTGATGTCCACGCTCGCCGTCGGGGCGCCCGTGGACGGCATGCCCGCGGGCAGCCGTCTCGGCCACGTCCACCTCCAGGTGGCGGACCTGGGCGAAGCGGAAGCGTTCTACGGCGGCGTCCTCGGGTTCGACGTCACCGTGCGGCACTACCCGGGCGCGCTCTTCCTCTCCGCCGGCGGCTACCACCACCACATCGGGCTGAACGTCTGGGCCGGCCGGGGCGCGCCCGCGCCGCCGCCCGGCGCGCGGGGCCTCAGCCGGTTCGAGGTGGCGGTGCCGGACGCCCGGGAGCTCGCCCGCATCGGCGAGCGGGTGGCCGCCGCGGGCCTTCCGAGCGCCGACGAGGGCGGCGCGCTGGTGGTCG
>JAWVEW010000136.1:0-5824 GCA_033856495.1 Miltoncostaeaceae bacterium
CACCGACGGCATGCTGGGGATGCTGGTGCTCGCCTGCGCCGACCTCGGCCTCCTCCTCACGACCGCGGACGTCGCGGCCGCAATGAGCGTGGAGGCGCTCCTGGGCACCGACCGCGTCTTCGCCGCCGACCTGCAGGCGCTGCGCCCGCATCCCGGCCAGGCCGCCTCGGCCGCGAACCTCACCGCGCTGCTGGCGGGGTCGGCGATCGTGGCCTCGCACCGCCACGGCGACACCCGCGTCCAGGACGCCTACTCGATGCGCTGCGCCCCCCAGGTCGCCGGCGCCGCCCGCGACGCCCTCGACGGCTCACGCGCGGTCGCCGCCCGCGAGCTCGCGAGCGCGATCGACAACCCGGTCGTCCTCGAGGACGGCCGCGTCGAGTCGGTGGGAAACTTCCACGGCGCCCCGCTGGCGCTCGCGCTCGACACCCTGGCGGTGGCCGTCGCGCCGCTGGGGGCGATCGCCGAGCGGCGCACCGACCGGCTGCTCGACCCCGCGCGCAGCGCCGGGCTGCCGCCCTTCCTGGCCCACGACCCGGGCGTGGACTCCGGCCTGATGCTGGCCCAGTACGCGCAGGCGGCGATGGTTGCCGAGAACCGCCGCCTCGCCGCGCCGGCAAGCGCCGACTCGCTGCCGACCTCCGCCATGCAGGAGGACCACGTCTCGATGGGCTGGGCCGCGGGCCGCAAGCTTCGGACGGCGCTCGACAATCTCGCCCGCATCCTCGCCGTCGAGGCGGTGGCGGCCGCGCGGGGCCTGGACCTGCGCGCGCCGCTGGCGCCGGCGAAGGCGACCGCGGCCGTCCGCGACGCCCTGCGGCAGCGGGTGCGCGGGCCGGGGCCCGACCGCTGGCTGGCGCCCGAGCTCGCGGCCGCGGCGGACCTGGTCCGGTCGGGGGCGCTCGTCAACGCGGCGGAGCTGGTGGCCGGGCCGCTGGCTTAGCGAGCCCCGATTCGGCGCCCCGCCCGGTGCCATGCTTGGGCCGTGGCGGAGGGGCGCATCCGGATCGGCGACGTCGAGCTCCTCGCCCTGCGCGACGTCGAGTGGATCGACTGGCCGCACGCCCTCGGGACCGTCTTCCCGGACGTGCCGCCGGAGGCATGGGAGCCGTACCGGCGCCGCTACCCCAGCGTCTTCGGCGGCGGCGACGTCTGGCGGCTGCCGATCGTCTGCTTCCTCGTCCGCGACGGCCGGCGGCAGGTGCTCGTCGACACGGGCTGCGGCCCGGGGAGCCTGCCGCTGCCTCGCCGGCTCGGGGTCGAGGGGAGGCTGGTCGAGCGGCTCGCGGCCGCGGGCGTCCGCCCCGCGGACATCGACACCGTGCTCCTCACCCACCTGCACCCCGATCACGTGGGCGCCGCGTTGGCGCACGGAGACGGCGAGCTCCGGCCGACCTTCCCGCGCGCCCGCTACCTGGTCCACCGGGCCGAATGGGAGGCCTGGAGCCGGCCGGAGGTCCGGGACGCCTTTCCGACGCAGTTCTTCGAGCAGCTCGTGGCGCCGCTGGAGCGGCTCGGCGCCCTCCAGCTGATCGAGGACGAGCATCCGATCGCGCCGGCGATCACGGCCATCCACACGCCCGGCCACACGCCCGGCAGCGTCAGCGCCCTGATCTCGTCCGCCGGCGCGCGGGCCATCGTCTGGGGCGACGCCTTCGTCCACCCCGCCAGCGTCAGCGAGCCCGGGTGGCGCTTCCTGCGGGACATGGATCCGGAGGGCGCGGTCGCCACGCGCAGGCGGCTGCTGGAGCGGGTGGTCGGCGAGGGGATGACGGTCGCCGCGGCGCACCTGCCGGAGTGCGGGCTCGGGCGGGTGGACGTGCTCGACGGCCGGCGCGTCTGGACCGCCCTCGAGGTCGGGCCTCCAGCGAGGCCGCGTGCATGACGCCGCTCACGCCAACGCCGTTCCGGGCGGCCGACCCAGGCGCGCGAGCACCAGGCGGCTGAGCGCAGGGTGCGCGGGGCGCAGGACGAAGGAGCAGGCGATCCGCAGGCGCACCACGTCGGCGTAGGCGGGGATCGCCGCGATCGTCGCCGGCGCGGGGTCGTGGGCATCGAGGAGGGCGGCGGCGGCGCGCTCGGCCACCGCCCGCGTGCAGCCGCCCAGCATGGCGCGCAGCTCCAGGCGAACCAGCACGTTGGCGAGGTCGAGCGCGGGGTCGCCGATGCCCAGGGTGTCGAAGTCGACCATGCCGGGGCGCCCGTCGGCGTCCAGGATGACCTGCCGCTCGTGGAAGTCGCCGTGCACGACGGCCGTTCCGGGGGGCGCGGCCGCGAGGCGGTCGAGGGCCGGCCCGGCCGCCTGGGCGATTGCCGCCGCGAGCTCCCGATCGTAGGGGGCAACCCGGCCGATCAGGCTTCGCAGGCGCTTCGCCTCCTCGGCGTGCCCTCGTGGGGCGAGCCCCGGCGCCGGGGGCGTGTCGTGGACCGCCCGCAGCGCGCGCCCGGTGATCAGCGCGGCCCGCTCGGCCGCGGCCTCGCCGGCCAGGAACTCGCCCAGCGTGCGTCCGGGCACCTCGGAGAACGTCAGCAGGCCGCGCTGCGCGTCCACGGCGACGAGGCGGGGGACGGCCAGGTTCCCGCCGAGGAGGCGTTCGGCCGCGCGGGCGGCGGCCGCGACCCCTGCCGTGCGCTTCGGCACCACGACCTTCACGTATCGGGGGCCGTCGGGCGCCGGCGTCCGCACCACCGCGTGTCGCTCCACCCGGTGCACGAGCAGGACGCTCCCCGGCATCCGCGCGAGCGGCGCGAGCGCGGCCAGCCGGCGGTCCGCGCCGCCGGGCTGGACCAGCACGCGGGTGCCGTTCGCGCGGACCAGGATGCTGTCCGGGGTCGCGTCCGCCACCTCCCCCAGCATCGCGGGGTCCGGGTGCCACTGGCCGGCGACGAGCGCGCCGTGTGCGCCCGCGTACTGGAGCATCAGCCGGCCGTCGCGTCGGGGCCGGGCGCGTCGGAGCGCGAGCCGCCCCTGCGGCCCCTCCACCAGCTCGATCGCGGCGAGGCCGGCCGCCGGGGTGTGCGTCGCGGCGATCCTCACCACGGGCCGATCACGGCAGCCGGCCGTCGATCGCGGCGCGCGCCTCGGCCACCAGGGCTGCGATCGCCCGCGGCCAGCCCGGCACCTGGCGCCGCACCAGCGACGCCGCGAGCTCGACCAGCGCCGTCGCGTAGTGCGCGTCGATTCGCGGTCGCCAGGAGCGGGGGACCAGCGCGAGGTACTCGTCGGCGAACGCCCACATCGCCCGGCGCGCGGCGGCGCGTGCGCCCGGACGCTCGAAGGGCATGCCGAAGAGGCGCGCGAGCAGCGTGGCGGCGTCGATGGCCGGGTCCGCGTCGGCGCAGCTGTCGAGGTCGACGATGCCCGGCCGGCCGCGGTCGATCAGGAGGTGGTCGGGCTTCAGGTCGCGGTGGGTGGGACCGGTCAGTGCGTCGTCCAGGAGCCGCTCGATCCCGGCGATGGTCCGTTGCGTCGCGCGCTCGAGGTCGGGACCTCCCCAGGCGAGGACCGCGGCAGCGCGCCTCAGGCTGGCCACCTCGTCCGCGGCCGTGAACGCGCGCCCGAGCACGGTCGCGTCCCGGTTGAAGCGGGCGAGCGCGCGCGCCGCCGCCCGCGCGGCCGGCCCCGCCGGGCCGCCCCCCTCGATCAGCCGGTCGAACGGCACGCCCGGTACCTCGCTGAGCACGATCGCACCGCGGTCGGGCAGCACCGCCACGGTGCGGGGCACGGCGAACCCGGCCGCCCGCAGCGTCTCGCGCGCGCGGTCCACCATGGCCGGGTCGCGCCCGCGCGCCGCGGGGTCGAGCTTGAGGTAGAACCGACGCGCGGGATCGTCGTGGAGCGTGTAGCGCAGGGTCGCGCGGAGCTGCGGCCGGTAGCGCACGGGCTCGCAGCTCCACGACCGCCGGGCCGCGGGGCCGTCGGCGAGCAGCGCCGCCAGGCTCGCCGGAGGGCCGGCTGCCAGCTCCGCCAGCGCGGGCAGCCGGCGGTCGAAGGGGAAGACCTGTACCAGCATGTCGATCTCCGGAAGGAACGCCACCGGGGCGAACGGCAGCAGGTCGGCGGGAACGGCGGCCGACGCGGTCGCGGCGAGCCGTTCCGCGAGCGCGGCCGCCCGGCCCGGGCGCCGCGCGCCGTAGAGAACCCCGACCGCCCAGGTGTGGCGGGTCCGCCCGCCGTCGAGCGAGAGCCGGTACTTGAGCACGCTCCGGTCGCCGCGGCGGTGCCGGAGCTCCTCGAGCCGGCATGCGCCGATCCGGACGTCGGAGCGCGGCCGCAGGTGGCGCCGCAGGAGCGCCGTCATTCGCCCGGGGTCGCACGCGGCCCCGATCTGCGGCAGGCCCGCGTCGACCGGGAAGGCGCCCACGCTCACCGGCAGCGGTAGCTGCCCCACCCGGCTCCCCATCCGGTTCCCTGCGCCCCGCACCCGGGCGCCGGCGTCGCCGGGGCCGGGGTCGCCGGGGCCGGGGTCGCCGGGGCGGAACTCGTCCGCGCCTGGACCCGGGCCGGCGGCGCCGGCAGGCGGGCGGGCCCGGGCCGGCGCCGGCCGACGGCGACCGTCACGACCAGCGTGGACCCCGTCGCAACGCGTTTCCCGGCGGCCGGCTGCTGCGCCAGCACGACCCCGGGAGGAGCCGCCGCGCGCACCCGCCGCGCGCGCACGCGGAGGCCCGCGGAGCTCGCCCGCGCAGCCGGCAGCCGCCTGCCCACGAGGCGCGGCACCGCGGTGTGCGCCTCGTGGGCGGGCGGCGCCGTGTGACGGGCGGCCGGCGCAGGCGCGGGCGCGGCTCGGCCGGCGACCGCCCGCCCGCCCTTCGGCGCCACGTCCCCGCGGCTCGACTGCCACCACGCCCCCCCCGCGATCATCGCCGCCAGCAGGCCCACGCCGCCCGCGGCGGCCCGCCAGCGCCCGCGCCCCCGCGCGCCGCGCTCCGGCTCGTGGGCGGCGGCCGCAGCGGGCGGGGCGGCGCCGGAGCGCACCGGCAGCCTCCGGCGCGGCTCGGCCGCAGCGCCGACGGCCGGGTCGAGGACGGCGACGTCGGAGCCGGCCCCCGCGGCACCGCCCTGCAGTTGGACGAGCCGGCGGTACGACGGGCTGCGCGCGAGGATCTCCTCGTGGCGCCCCTGCTGCACGATCCGACCCGCCTCGAGCACCAGCATGAGGTCGCAGTCCTCGACCGCCCGCAGGTCGTGCGTGATCGTCAGGCAGGTGCGGCCCGCCATCAGCCGGTCGAGGGCCTCCCGGACGCTGGCCTCGCTGGCGGCGTCGAGCCCGGTCATGGGCTCGTCGAGGATGAGGATCGGGGCGTCGCGCACGAGCGCGCGCGCGATCGCGATCCGCCGGCGCTGGCCCCCCGACAACGTCGCGCCGCGCTCCCCGACCACGGTGTCGTACCCGTCCTCCAGGCGCGCGATGAAGTCGTGGGCGTTCGCGGCGACCGCCGCGGCCACGATCTCCTCGTCGGTCGCGCCGGTGCGGCCGTACGCGATGTTCTCGCGGATCGTCGTGCCGAAGACCACCGAGTCCTGGGGCACGATCGCGATCTGCGCGCGAAGCGACGCGAGCTGCATTCGCCGCAGGTCGATGCCGTCGATCGCGACGGTTCCCGCGATCGGGTCGTAGAAGCGCAGGACGAGCGCCGCGATCGTGGACTTGCCGGCGCCCGAGGGGCCGATCAGCGCGACCCGCTGCCCGGGCGCGACCTGGAAGCTCACGCCCTCGAGCACGGGCACGCCGCCCTCGTAGGAGAACGACACGTCGTGGAACGAGACCACCCCGCGCAGCGGCGGCGCCGGCACCGCGTCCGGGGCGTCCGTGACGTCCGG
>JAWVEW010000137.1:0-3120 GCA_033856495.1 Miltoncostaeaceae bacterium
CATCGTGCGCACCGCCTACGAGCTGTTCTGCCGCCACGGCATCCAGGCGGTCGGGGTGGACCGGATCATCGCCGAGGCGGGCGTCGCCAAGACCACCCTCTACCGCCACTTCCGCTCCAAGGACGACCTGGTGCTGTCCTGCCTCGAGCGCCGGCAGGAGCTGTGGACCTGGGGCTGGCTGGAGCGCGACGTCAACGAGCGTGCGGAAGCGCCCGAGGCCAGGCTGCTGGCGATCTTCGACGCCTTCGACGAGTGGTTCCGGCGCAGCGACTACGAGGGCTGCCTCTTCATCGCGAGCCTCCTCGAGAGCCACGACCGCACGAGCCCGGTCGGCGCCGCAACGATGATGGCTCTGGCCGACGTGCGCGCGCTCGTGCGCCGGCTGGCCGAGGAGGCCGCCTTGCCCGACCCGGCCGGGCTCGCTCACCAGTGGCAGATCCTGATGAGCGGCTCGATCATCCTCGCCATCGCCGGGGACCCGGACGCGGCGCTGCGGGCGGGGGAGCTGGCGGCCCTGATCCTGGAGCGGGAGCGGGAAGCCGGGCGGATGGGGCAGGCCACCACATCCCCCGTGGCCACGGGTGATCCTGGAGCCCGTGGGGGTGCGCGTTCCGTCGCTCGTCCGCGGAAGGCTCCCCAGCGGGAATGAGCGACCAGCGCCGGGGTCAAGTTCCGGCCGGCGCTTCGCGGAACCGGGCTGCCCGCCGGGAACTCGGTCTGACCGAGCCGCAGCCGCCCGGGGTCCGAGTCCTCGAGCTCGCGCCCCGTGGAGACGAGAATTGGCCGCCGGCGCGGCTCGCCGCGGCGGCTCAGCCAGCGGATCAGGTCGAGGCCGTCGTCACCCGGCAGCCCCAGGTTGAGGATCAGGACGTCCGGGCGCACCCGGGGCCGGAGCTCGATCGCGTGCGCTGCGCCCCTGCGGCGGTCGCCTCGAGACCATGGGCGGGGTGCATCGATCGGTCAGACGCGATGCCAGGCGCCGCCGGCGTAAGACCGGGTGCCTGCCCGGCCGACTCCCTTGCGAGATCACCCACGAGACCTCCGAGGACGCCATGCTGCCCGTTCGAATCCGCCACGACGCCATCCAGATCGGCCGCCATCTCCGCCTCGGCTTCCAGCGCACGTTGCGGATCCCCGACGACGACCGGATCTACCCCCTCCCCCCGGGCCTCGGCAGGTTCCCGATCTTCCGGGTCGCCGACTACGCCCGGACGGTTCCCGCCAGCTGGCGCCGGCGCGGCGGGGTCTTCATCCCCATGTACCAGCGCGAGGCGCTCTGGCTGAGCCTCGAGTGCTCGTGGTGGCGGGCATGCGCCGCGAAGGTCGGCGTGGGGAGGGTCAACGCCGTCTCGGGCGAGGCGTGGGACCAGGACCTTCACGACGACCCCCAGGACTACCTGGTCTGCCCGGACCAGCCGTGGCTCGACGGCATCAACGCCGGCGACGGCTTCGTCCGCCAGTTCGCGGCGATGCCGCTGGGCATGGGCTACACCGTGGAGGGCCAGGTCACGGGAGGCGAGGAGCACGGCGGCATCCAGATCCTCGCGGTGGAGCCGAAGCCCGGGCGCTTCCCGGACCGGGAGCCGCGCCCCCGCCTCGATCGCTACTCGGTCATGTGCTGCGACATGGCGCTGTCGGCGCCGGCAGGCCTGGAGATGGGGATCGCCGCCGGCGGGCGCATGCGCCAGGAGATCCACCCCGACCCGCACGGCCTGGACACCTGGGACCCGACCCGCACGGGCCGGGTCTACGTCCACATCGTGAACAGCATGGCCTTCCGCGACATCACCGGGTTGGAGCCGCCGGCCACCCCGGTCAGCGCCCGCGCCTACACCGAGCACGGGCTTCCCTGGTTCGACCTCTACGACGAGGGCAGGGGGGACCTCGCCCCGGCCCGGGCGCTCGCCGGCGTCAAGGGCGTCAGGGCGATGGACGAGGGCAATGGCTTCGCGCCGCAGCAGGACGACGCGCCGGTGCCCGTGCCCGCCGGGCAGGTGACGGTCATCGGCGAGCCGGGCCTCGTCCGCGACGAACAGTGGTAGGACGTGCGTCGTAGACTGATGCGGTGAGAGCACGACGTGCCCGATGGGCACTGGGCGGGCTCGCCCTGGTGCCGCTCGTGGCGGCGGTGGCGGCGATCGTGCTGCTTCGGGACGGCGAGAAGCCGGGTCCCACGGTGATGAGCCACCAGATGTACACCGGCCACGGCGGGGCATCGCTGGCGCTCGACGTGTTCGTCCCCTCCGGCGAGGAGACCGGGCGCCCGGCCGTGCTGGTGCTCCATGGCGGCTCCTGGCGCGGGGGGAGCCGCAGGGACGTCGAGAAGCTGGCGATCGCGGCGGCGGGGCAGGGCTTCGTGGTCGTGAACGCCGAGTACGGCCTCGACGCACGACCGGCCTTCCCCGCCGAGCTGCTGGACGTGCGCGCGGCCATCCGCTGGATCCGGCAGCACGCGGGGGACCTGGATGTCGACCCGGAGCGGGTGGGCGCTCTGGGCGTCTCCGCCGGCGGGCATCTGGCCGCGCTGGCGGGAGTGATCGGCTCGGGTCCGCTCACCGGGGGCTCGCGCCTCGGCGCCGTCGTGACCTGGTCCGCGCCGATGAACCTGCTGTCCCTGACCGGCTACGCCCCCTCGCCCGAGGTCGTGCTCTGGGACCTGGTACTGACCGACGTGCTGGGCTGCCGGCGCACCGTCTGCCCCGACCGCTACATCGCGTTCAGCCCGGTCACGCACGTCACCGCGGACGACCCTCCCATACTGATCGCGAACGAGCTCGCGGACCCGAGCGTCCCCTACCTGCAGGCCCAGGCGATGGCCGACCGCCTGCGAGTCGCCGGGGTGCCCGTGGTCCTGCTGCCCATCCCGGGCAGCTCGCACGCCGGGTACGGCGATCGGGCGCTCGTTCCCAGCATGGCGTTCCTGCGCACTCAGCTCGATCTGGTGAAGAGCCGCGGGGAACGGCCTGCGGGAACGCCGTAGCGCCGCCGGCCGGCGCGCGCTCGGGCCGGGTCACCCCCGTGGCCAATTGGGGCTCTTCAGGGGTTCCAGTGGGTCGCTGAGCGACCGGCGTCCCGCGAATAGCAGGTGCCACGCGTCATCCGAAGCTGCTCCTAGCCTCG
>JAWVEW010000138.1:0-3325 GCA_033856495.1 Miltoncostaeaceae bacterium
CGCAAAGGTCAGCGTGGGGGCGCATCCCTGGGCGGTGGCGGTTGGCGCCGGCTCGGTCTGGGTGGTGGGCACCGACGACAACACGCTGCGACGGATCGATCCGACAAACCTTCGCCAGATCGGCGCTGCAATCAGGGTTGGCCGCTACCCGGTCGGGGTCGCGGTCGGCGCCGGCACGATCTGGGTTGCAAACGACGATGATGGCACCGTGAGCCGGATCGACGCGCGAAGCGGCCGCCCGCTCGGCGCGCCGATCGGCGTACCTCCGCACCCATGGGGGATCGCGGTCGGCGCCGGCGCGGTCTGGGTGACAAGCGCCGAGAGCGGTACCGTCGCCCGCATCGACCCCCGAAGCGGCCGGCGCATCGGCGAGCCGATCAGCGTGGGCCACGTGCCGATGGGCGTCGCAGTCGGCGACGGAGCGGTCTGGGTCACCAACAGTGGGGACGGCACGCTCAGTCGGATCGACCCCCGCACGGGAACGGCCGTGGGACCACCGATCCCGGTGGGCGCACAGCCAATCGGCGTTGCGGCCGGCGGCGGCTCGATCTGGGTGGCAAACGCTGGGTCAGGAACCCTGAGCCGGATCGACGCGCGCAGCGGGACGCTGCTCGGCCAGCCTATAAGGGTCGGCGCCGAGCCCGTCGGCGTGGCGGTCGGAGCCGGCTCAGTCTGGGTCGCCGACCACGGCGACGCCGCGCTGGTCCGGCTCGAGGAGCGCACGGGTCGCGCGATCGGCAGGCCGCTTGCGGTCGGCTCCAAGCCCACCGGCGTGGCGGTCGGGGCGTGGGCGGTCGTGGTTGCCGGCTTCGGCGACGGAACGCTCACCAGGGTGGCCTTGCCGCGCCCTCACGGCCCGGAGGCGCCCGCACTTGGCCGAGTGCACTCGTGACCTAGCCGCCGCGCTGGCCGTGGCCAGGCGCGCGCGCGGCGACGCACCCCGCCTTTGCGGTTGCAGTCTTGGACGTCCGCGAGTCGCTGGCCGCACGGTGCTCAGCGCCGGCGGCTGGGAGCATCCCGGCGACCAGCGAGAGCGTGTAAGCGTCGAGCGCAAAGCCAGGTGGAAACGCGCGCCGTGTCGCACGGGCTCACGTCCAACGCGGCCGGTTCCTCCCCCGTACGCCGCGCCGGCTCACCCGGCCGGTTCAGCGCGGGGCGCGAATCCGCGATAGATGCGGAATGTCGATGCTGCCGCCGGACCCGCGCTGACTTGCCCCGAGGGGGCTCGGCGAGCCCGACGGTCGCTCCCCGCAGCCGATTACCGAGGCTGGCCCGATGGGGCGTGACGGGCCCGGGAGAGCACGATCGCGCGCGGGCCGCCGTCCTGCGGCGGCCCGGCTTCACGAGCAGCCCGGCTGGCGACCGAGGAGTGCGCCGAGCATCGAGCCGAACTCTGGAGCGAAGCGCAGGATCACAAGCCCGGATCGTGCCACCCGCAGATCGGTGCCCCAGGGCCTGCCCGGGGCGGCGCAGGCGGGACCGCTCACCTCCCAGTAGGGCGTGTAGCGCAGCCGCAGTTCATAGCGCCTTGGTTGGCGCACGCGCAGCGCGATCCGCTCCGCGCTCACCGCCACCACCCGTATCTCGCGCGCCGGCGTGGCGATCGGGGTGGGGTGGGGGAGGGCGTAGATCCGCCAGCCGGCCAGACGGGCGACGAGGTCGAGCCCCGTCCCGGCGCGCACCCGCGCCGCCTCCGCCTCGGCGCTGGGATCGAGCGGGTCGTCGGGCAGCAGCACGTAGTGCACCGCCAGACGGCGAAGCCAGGCGTCATAGCCCCGGGCCGTGAGCGGCCGGTAGAGGGCGGCGTTCTCGGGGAAGTCGTCCTGCCGGTACCAGCCGCGTGCGAGCGCCACTCCCCGTCGGGCCAGATAGAGGGCCTCCCAGTGGCCGTAGGTCGCCACCACCTCCACGCGGTAGTTCGGATCGCGGTGGCGATCGAGGAACGCTTCCACCGGGTACCAAAAGCGCTCGTCGGCCGCGCGCGCGTCCGCCGAGCGATTCAGGTGCGCAAGGGCCGGAAGCGCCTGCCAGCAGAGCGCGGCGGCGAGGAGGACGGCGGTCAGCGCCCGCGGCCGAAAGCCGCGGGCGGTCACCGGCAGGAGCAGGAGCGGCGCCCCGGCGAGGGTGGTCAGGCGCACGAGGTTCCCGCCGAGCGGAGATGCGAGCGCGAAGGCGGCGGCCGAGACGATCGCGTAGGTGATGAACAGGGCGCGAAGGACCCGCTGATCGGCCAGGCCCCGAGTCAGCCAGAGACCGCTCGCGCAGAAGACGGCGATCGCCAGCGCGTCCCTACGATCGAACGGATAGCGACCGTCGGCGCCGCCGAAGGCGCGCACGCCGAGGGCGGCGACGGCCACGATCAACGTGGCGGCGAGGGCGAAGCGCACCTCGCGCGCCCGTCGCCACCAGCCGCGCCGCGATCCCGCGAGCGCGATCAGGACGCAGAGCAGGAACACCAGGGCCAGCGGATGCGCGGCCGCGGTCGCCGCGACCAAGAGCACGGCAATGCGCGTGCGCCCGGCCTGAAGCGCCGCAAGCGCCGCAAGCGCCAGGGCTAAGCCGAGTAGGAAGGGATAGGCGCCCGCGAGCACCGCCAGCGGCGCCAGCAGGCTGAAGGCCAGGGCCGGCCCGGTGGCAAGCGCCGGCCAGCGCCCGCGCATCAACTGGCAGAAGGCGCCGGCCGCGACGGCCACGGAGCCCGCCACCACCGTCACCGTTCCGCACAGCGCCGCCAGCGGATAGTAGAGGAGGCTGTAGTTGATCTGGCTGTAGCGCCCCGCGTACCAGAAGTTGTCCCAGAAGCGCCAGCCATGAGCGCTCCAGAGGCCGGTCTCATACAGGTGGGCGGCGGCGTCGTTACCCGCCGGCGTCGCCATCAGCGCCACCAGGGCGCCGAGTCCTGCCATGGCGGCGGCCAGGCGCGGTCGGCGAGCGACCCCGCCGGCGACCACGCTGAGCCTGGCGACCCGGGCTGACGCCCTCGCTCTCAAGTGTCCCGCTGGGTCGTCCGCCAGTTCCGTGCGCGATGCGCTCGGCCCATGGAAGGACGTCGCCGCGGCCGGGCCGTTCCCTCCCGTGCGTGCGATCGACGACCTGCCCGAGCGCGCCACGAGACCGCTCGACCGCAGCGGTGAGGTTCTCGGGCGCGCCGCGGCTCTGATCCTATGATCGCTCTTGACTCAGGGGCAGGCGAACCTCACGGTACGTTCCCGGTGCGACTTCGTGGCAGCGGGCTGGGACATCGAGCACTACTGTCGCTCCCGCAGCGTCACCGCCGCTTGCCGACGCCGCCTGTGCGGCCTCGTCGTCGCGCCCATCACCGCCG
>JAWVEW010000139.1:0-11074 GCA_033856495.1 Miltoncostaeaceae bacterium
TCAGAGCTCGGCACGACGAGTGGCAGCTCGGTTCCCTCCGGCAGGTCCAGCTGCGCGCCCCAGAACGCGTCCGGGTTGGATATCGCGTGAATCGCGAGGACGTACATGACTTCCCCTCTCGTCTGGCCTCGGCCCATTGCCGAGTGGTCTTGTTGATGGAGAAGCTTCCCTGCGGCAACTTCATCGCGGCGGAGCTCGCCGGCCGGCTCGCATTGCTCGTCGGCCCGCGCGGTGGACTTCGTCCATGCGGGGCTACGGCCAGTTCTGCCCCATCGCACAGGCTGCCGAGGTGCTCACCGAGCGCTGGACGCCGCTTGTGATCCGCGAGCTGGCGCTCGCCGGCAGCCGCCGCTTCAACGACATCCAGCGCGGAGTGCCGCTGATGTCCTCCTCGCTGCTCACCAAGCGCCTCCGCCAGCTCGAGCAGGCGGGAATCGTGGAGCGCCGCCGGCGCCCGGATGGCAAGGGCACCGAGTACCACCTCACTCCTGCCGGCGAGGAGCTCGGGCCGGTCGTCGCGCAGATGGGCATCTGGAGCGAGCGCTGGCTGAGGCGCCCGATCTTCGAGGAGACACCCGATACCGGACTGCTCATGTGGTGGATGCGAGGCACCGTCAAGACCGACGCGCTGCCCCCCGGCCGCACCGTGATCCATTTCCGCTTCCGCGGGGCCCCCGAGAAGCTGCGCTACTTCTGGCTCGTCCTGCCCGAGGCGGATCTGTGCCTCAGCGACCCGGGGTTCGGCGTCGACATCACCGTTCGCAGCGATCCGACGACGCTGACCGCCGTGTGGATGGGAGACCTCGGCCTGGCCGCGGCGCTCAGTAGGCGCGCCATCGAACTCGAAGGCCCCGAGCATCTCGTGCGCTCCTTCCCGAAGTGGTTCGGGCTGCACCCGTTCGCCGGCGTCGAGCGGCCCCCTAGTCGGGCGCGACTCGCCGACGCGTAGCGGCGAGGACGCCACCGCCTGCACCGGGTTGCACCCGCCTGGCTCGGACGAGCCAGGCGGGTGTCCGAGCCGCTACTCGACCGGGCCGGAGTCCGCGCTCTTCCACCAGCTGAAGAGCGTCGCCATGTCGGTGCCGGGGCTGGTCGCGACCGAGACCATCTTCAGCGCCTCGTGGGTCCAGGCGATCCACACGCGGCCGGCCGACTGCCAGCAGGCCAGGCGCCCGGTGCCGTTGTTCCAGCCGTTCTCGCCGGGCAGCTCGGTGGCGCAGCTGCCCGCCGCCTTCGGGATCGTGTTCGCGGTCAGGTAGGTCTGGTAGGAGCGCCCGGCGGCGGCGGCGTCGGCGAACTGCTCGTAGTAGACGTACAGCCCGTCCGGAAGGTCGCAGCGCACGCTGAAGGTCGCCTCGTCGGCCCGGCCGGTCTCGGAGGTCCGGTCGCAGGCGCTGCGGGAGCTCTGGGGTACGTGCTGGAGGAGCGCCTGCTCGCCTGCGTTGGGGAAGGCGGCGGCCGGCGCGGCCGGCGTCGGCTCCGTGGGCGTGGGCGTGGGCGTCGGCTCGGCGGCCGGCGGCTCGGCGGCGAGGGGGCTGCCCTTGACGCGCGCGAAGAGGCGCAGCGCGGCCTCGGTGGCCTCACCGGCGACCGACGTCTCGCCCTGCCTCACCACCTGGATGCCGTAGACGAACGGCCCGTCCGCGACCATCACGGCGGAACCGCGGATCGGACCGTCGCTGTTGCTGCCGGAGAGCGTGACGGCCTTCGCGCCGGGGATGCTGGACAGCGGCAGGTCCGCTGACTGGACGTTGGCGTCGCCCGTCTCCCGGGCGGAGGTGTACATGTGGTCCAGCAGGCCGGCGGTGGACGCCGCCGAGCCGAGCCTGACGGCGAAGGACACCGCGTAGGTGCCCTCGGCGCCGTCGAGCTTGCCGAGGGTGCCCTCCACGAAGCCGGCGTCGGTCAGGGCCTGCTTGTCGGCCGCGGCGTGCTCCGAGTCGGAGATGTCGTCGACGAGCTCCAGCCCCATCAGCTGGGGAGTCCTCGGCGTGAAGCCGGGCAGGTCGCCAACGCGCAGCACGCGAGCGCTCATCGGCAGCGGCGCGGCCGCGGCCTGGGTGGGTGTGGTGGAGGCGGGCGAGCCGCCGCCGCAGCCGGCGACGATCCCGACCACGCCGATCGTGAGGATGGCCGCGATCGCGGCCGGGCGCATCGTGCGCTTCATCGGGGTGCCAGCTCCCTGTCGAATGCGGTGCGACGCCGATCAGGCGGCCGCCGCATGGGGCGGGCGGCGCGGCCGGCGCGCGGGGGGCGGGGCACCCCCTTGCAGGAGGGTGCCGGGCGGCGGGGCGCCCGGCATCCCCCGAACGGGTGATGGCTCACCCTACGTCGGCGACGACCTCCGGCTCCTCGGCGTGTGTCGGCGCCAGCCGGCTCACCAGGACGCCGGCGGTGAGGACCGCGGCGCCGACGGCCAGGAAGGCCAGCGCGCGCGCCATCGCCTCGAGCGCCGCCAGGTCGAAGGCTGCCAGCTTGGCCAGGCCCAGCAGGAGCAGGACCGTGCCCGCCCGGCGGAGGGCGGCCCGCGGCCGGCGCACGCCGACCCAGAGGAGCGCCAGCCCGACCAGCGCCCAGGTGAGGGTGGCTGCCGCCTGGCCGCGCTGGAAGGCGGTCGCGGCGCCGTCCGGCCCGGCGAGGGCCATCGCGATCGCCAGGATGACGCCCCAGGCGGCCACCAGCGCCGAGACGAGGGCGGCCCAGCCGGCCGGCCGACCCCAGCGCTCCGTGCGCGCCAGCCACGCGAGGCCCGCGATCGCGGCCGCGGCGATGCCCAGCGCCACCGTCGCGAGGCCGGGCACCGAATCGACGCTCAGCAGACGCGTGGGCGGCGCCGCGGCGATGGCGAACCCGGCCGTGACCGCCACGCCGACCGCGCCGGCGGCCAGCAGCCGCCGCTCCCGCAGCGGTCGGGCCAGCCAGGCGACCAGCAGGGCCGCGGCCGCGAGGGCCGCCACCCGCTCGACGCCCCCGGCGAGCTCGGCGATCGAGACCGCGGCGAGCGCCAGGCCCAACCCGCCCACGATCGACATCGGGTCGCGGGCGCCCCGCCGGCGCAGGCAGGCGGCCGCCGCCAGGTAGGCGAGCGCCGCGACGCCGAAGGCGGCACCCTGCGGGTCCGGCCCCGCTCCGCCGGCCGCGAAGCGCGCGACGGCGAGCGTCACGGCCGCGAGCGCGCTCGAGCCGAGGAGGGCGGCGGCAGCAGCCGACATCGGGGCGCCGCCGTGCCGAAGCTGCCAGCTCACGGCCGCCCGGAGGCAGGCGAGGGCGAAGCCGGCGACCAGCAGGGTCGCCGGCCAGCGCGCCCCGTCCGCGAAGGAGAGGGCCACGACCTGCGGCACGGCGGCCGCGAGGCCGACGGCGAGGGTGGCCCACCAGCGCTCGCGCTCGGCCACTGCGGCGGCGGCCGCCAGCGCGCCGGCGACGAAGGCGGTGCCGACGAGGTCGATCCCGCCGGCCACCAGCGGCACCGTGATTCATGGCCCCGACCAGCCCGAGAGCGGCGATGGTCTGCGTCCGCCAGCGGGTGGCGAGAACCACCGCGCCCAGCCCGACCAGGTCGGCGAGCGCCAGCCCCAGCCGCTGCGGCACGAACCCGTAGATGGCCGTGGCGGCGGCGAGCGTCACGTACAGGCCGGCCACGCCGGTGCCGACCGCCACCAGGGCCGCCGGCAGCCGCTCGTGGCGCCTGTGGAGCCACACGCCAACGCCGACCAGCGCGACGGAGAGGAGCGCGCCGAGGGAGACCCGGAGCTCCGCGTCCACCCAGCCGCGGCGCACGGCCAGGACGAAGAGGAAGACGATCCCCAGCAGCATCGCCAGGCCGCCCGCCCATGCGAGCGAACGCGGCCCGATCAGGTCCATCAGTGGGCGGCCCCGCTCGGACGAGCGCGCCCGCGGCATCGCGCCGAAGGGGTTGCTCGCCTGCGCGAGCGACCGCGGCGGTACCCGCGGCGCGGTCAGCGGCGGCCGGACGCGCCCGGCCGCCGGCGGCGCGGCCGGCCGGATCGGCTCCGCAGCGACCCCGTCCTCCGCCGCCTCCAGCGCCCGTCGGAGGGCGGCGACCTCGGCGCCCAGATCGGCCACGCGGTCCTCCACCCCCCGGACCCGCTCGGTCAACACGCTCATCGCGCTCTCCTCCTTGCGATCCAGCTCGAGGCGGCCCTTGCACTATTGCCTGCAGTTTGGTGTATACACCATTGCGATGGTTCGTGTAAAGTGACGGCGGCAATGGAGCGGCGGATGGTCGGATACGTGCGAGTCGGCGCGCGGGAGCCCCGCGAGGACCGTCCGGATCCCGAGTCCCAGCGGCGGGCGATCGAGCGGGCCTGCCGGGAGCGGGGCTGGCCCCTGGTCGGCGTGGAGGAGGACGTCCGGTCCGGGCGGACCCTGCGCCGGGACGGGCTTCGCCGCGCGATTGCGACCTGCCGCTCGGGGGCGGCCGGGGGCATCGTCGTGGCCCGCCTGGACCGCCTCACCTACTCGCTCGCCGACCTCGCCGAGCTCGTGCGCGAGGCCGTGCGCGGCGGCTACGGGATCGTGTCGCTGGACCCGCCCGTGGACCTGGAGAGCGAGGCGGGCCGCGCGGTGGCCGAGGTGCTGGCGGCCGCCGCGGACTGGGTGCCGCGCGGACTCTCCGGCCGCGCGCGCCTGCTCGCCCGGCGCACGCGCGCGGATGGCGGGCCCGAGGCTCCGCGGCGGCCGGGGCGCCCGACCTCGACGCCTCCGGAGCTGGCCCGGCGCATCCGGGCCATGCGGGCGAGCGGACTCACGCTTCAGGCGATCTGCGACACCCTCAACGGCGAGGGCGTGCCGACGCCGCGGGGCGGGGCGCTGTGGCGGCCCACGTCGCTGCGGGCCATCCTCCGCGCGGGAGCGTCCGGCTCGGCTGCGGACTGAGGTGCGGTCATGCGAGGCCACCCCCCGCAGGGCCGCGCAGCGCCGCCGCCGCCGTCGCCGGGTGGCGGGAGACCGGGCAGAACGCGCGCAGGCCGGGGCAGCCGTCGCAGAAGGGCTGGGGGCGGTCGGCGGCGGCGGTCGGCGGGCCATCGCGGACCGCCGCCAGCGCGGCCCGCACCTCGTCCTCCAGCGCGCCGGCGTCCGCGCCGGCGACGACCCGCACCTGCGGCGCGTCGAGTGCGTCCAGGAAGGTCCAGCGAAGCTCCGCGCGCGCCGCTCCGGCGCGGAGCATCGCGAGCCCGTAGATCGCCTGCTGGAGCCGGTAGGCGCCCATGAGCTCGCCCGGCTCGGCGCCCTCCAGGCGATGGCTCTTCCAGTCGACGACCAGCGTGCCGCCGTCCGGCTCCTGCACCACCAGGTCCATGAACCCGGTGAGGAGGGTCCCGTCCACGAGCAGCGCGAACGGCCGCTCGGCGGCGGCGCGGCCGGCCGCGATGCGCTGCGCCAGCGAATCTGCGAGGACCTGGGCGACCAGCCGCTCGGCGCGGCCGCCCTCGGCCGCGGAGGGCGGCAGGCCGGCGGCCAGCGCGGCCGCCGCCGCCCAACCGGGCGCCGGCGCCGGATCGCCCCATCGCTGGAGCGCGAGCCGCTCGTGGATCAGGGTCCCGACCGCCGCAGCGCCCCAGGGCCCGCTCTCGCTGGCGCCGCCCAGCGCCAGCCGCGGCCCCGCCGGCAGCCGCAGGTCCACCTCGAGCCGGAAGCGCAGCGGGCAGGTGGCGTGGCCCTCGAGCGCGCTGAAGGACAGGCGCCTGCCACGCAGCCGGTCGACCGCCAGCGGCGCGGGCGGCAGCGGCGCGGTGACCTCCAGCGGGACGGGCGGCTGGGGGAGCTCCGACCCGGCCGGCGCGAGCGCCGCCGCCGCCACCGTCCGGGCGAGCACCGAACCGTCGTCCATGGCGCCCAGCGCATCGCCGAGGATCTGGTGGGCGCTTCCCGCGCGCGGCGTGCGCCCCACGACGCTCACGTGGCGCTGGGCGCGGGTGAGCGCGACGTAGACGATCCGCCGCTCCTCCGCCTCCTCGGCCGCCTTGGCCTCGGCCTCGAGCACCCGGTAGAGCGCGCTCGGCGCGCCGCTGGCGCCGACCCGCTGCATCCGGATCCCGCAGCGCCCGTCCGGGTCCACGCGAACGATCTGGCCGCCTCCCCCCGGGGTGCCGTGGCTGGCGTCCGCCAGCACGACCGCCGGGAACTCCTGGCCCTTCACGCCGTGGACGGTCGAGAGGCGGACCGCATCGAGCGCCGGGTCCACCAGCACCGCCTCGCCCGGGTCCTGGGCCAGGTCCTTCTGGGCCTCGAGCAGCGCCAGGAAGCCGCGCAGGTCCGGGCCCCGCACCGCCGCGAAGGACTCCGCCATCCGCACCAGCCGGCGCAGGTTCGCGAAGCGGCGGGCCCCCTCCGCCATCCCCAGCGCCGCCAGGTCGTAGTCGCGGGCCGCGATCGCGGCCTCCAGCAGCCCTGCGAGGCCCGCCTCCCGCCGCAGCCCGCGCAGCGCGGCGACGGTGGCGGCGAGGCCGTCGAGCGCCGGCACGGCCGCCAGCGCCGGCCACAGCGGCTCGCGCTCGCCGGCGGCGGTGCGCAGGCCCACCAGCTCCTCGTCCGAGGCCGCCAGGTAGGGCGAGGCCAGCGCGCGCACGAGCGCCGGCTCGTCGAACGGGTTCTCGACCAGGGCCAGCAGCGCCAGCGCGTCGGCCACCTGGTCGTGTTGGAAGAAACCGCCGCCGGCGACGAGGTGGCAGGGGATGCCGAGCCGCTCGAGCGCGGCCCGGTAGGGCTCCACCTGGGTCAGGGAGCGGAACAGCACCGCCACGTCGCGGTGCGCGTAGCCGCTCTCCAGGAGTCCCGCGACGACCTCCGCGACGACGAGGGCCTCCTGCTCCCGGCTCACCGCACCGTCGCCGCTCACCGTCACGAGCTCGGCGGGCGGCTCGGCCAGCGCCGGCCCCGGCACCGGGGCCGCCATCGGGCGCAGCTCGGCGAAGGCAGGATCGTTCGCCAGCGCCCCGGCGAGCCAGCAGTTGAGGGCGGCCAGGAGCGGCGGCTGGCTGCGGTAGTTGTCGCGCAGGGCGAGGGCGCCGTGCGCTGCGGCGCGGGCCAGGAAGCGGGCCGGGTCGGCGTGCCGGAAGCCGTAGATCGACTGGGCGCCGTCGCCCACGACGACGGTCCGCTCGGCCCCCAGAAGCTCCAGGATCTCGTCCTGGAGCGGGTTCACGTCCTGGTACTCGTCGACGTACACGCGCCGGAAGCGGTAGGGGGCGCCGGCCCGCAGCACCCGCCGGGCCGCGAGCTGGAGGTCCTCGTAGTCGAGCGCGCCCCGCTCGCGCTTGCGGCGCTCGTAGCCGTCGGCGAAGCCGGCCAGGAGGTCTGCGAAGCCCTCCAGCTGCTGCCGCGCCTCGCGGTCCGCGATCGCCTCGTACAGGGCCGCGGCGGCCTCGTTGAAGGCCTTCAGGTCGGGCTTCAGCTCCTTCGTGCAGTTGAGGCCTCCGCGCGGGGGCCTGGCGGGCAGGATCCCCGTGGCGGCCATCTCGAGGCCGGCCTCCGCCTCGCGGCGGTGGTCCTCGCGCAGGGTCGTGCGCTCCAGCACGGCCGCGGCGCGCCCGCGCAGCTGCGCGATCAGCGGCGCGCGATCGGGCGGGGGCGGCGGCGTCTGGAGCCGCGGGCGCTCCTGCCCGGCCGCGCGCAGGCGCTCGTGGGCGGCGCGGGCCGCGTCGCGCACCGGCCGCGGCCCCCAGGCCTGGACGAGGAGATCGACGAACCCGGGGTGGTCGCAGCGCTCGATCGCCTCGTCGAGGGCCTCCTCGACGATCGCCGCGGTCGCCGTCTCGTCGAGCTCCGCGAACGCCGGATCGACGCCGGCGGCGAACGGGTGCTCGCGGACGATCCGCCCGCAGAGCGAGTGGAAGGTGCCGACCCAGCCCGCCGAGAGGTCCAGGCTGGCCCGGTCCCGTCCGCGGCCGCTCGCGTCGTCCGCGAAGCGAGCCTGCACCCGCGCCTGCAGATGGGCGGCGGCCGCGCGGTTGTAGGTGGCGACGAAGAGCTCCTCCGGCCGCACCCCGTGCAGCTCCAGGTCCTCCCAGATCGCCTCCACCAGCATCGTGGTCTTCCCGGAGCCGGCGCCGGCGGCCACCGCCACCTGCGCGCCCGGCGCGTCGATGGCCGCGCGCTGCTCGGCGCTGGGAGCGCTCATCGCCACAGCACCCCGTGCTCGCACCAGCGGCCGCAGAGGTCGGAGGGGCCCGCCAGCTCGCCGGCGCGGATGCCGTCGACCGCCCCTGAGGCGGCGGCGATCGCCTGGTCCACGAGCTGGCGCCAGCGCTCGGGGGGGATGGCGAGCTTGCCAAGGCCGTCCGCCACCGGCACGTCCTCGCGGAAGCGACCGTCGACGGTGCGCCTGGTGATCCCGACATAGAGCCCGCCGGCGCTGGCGGCGCCGACCGAGTGGGCGGCCGCCTCGGCGTAGAGGGGCAGCTGCAGGCGCGCGGCGACGTGCTCGTCGTCGGCCGGGAACTCGGCCCCGCTGCGCTTGTAGTCGATCGCGAGGGCGAAGTCGCCCTCGGAGCTGACGTCGATGCGGTCGGCGGTGCCCCTGATCCTGGCGCCCGGCACGAGCGCCGCGTCATCGATCGCACGCTCGAAGAGCTTCGGCACGAGGTGCGGCCAGGCGGCCGCCTCCGCGAGCAGCAGGTCGCGGACGTGGCGCTCGGTGCGGGCGACGAAGGCCGCGTGAACGCGTCCGGCCGCCGCCGGGCGGAGCGCCTCGTCCACCTCCGCGATCACGTCCGGCAGCGACTCCAGGTAGCGGGGCAGCGCGGCGTAGGTGCAGGCGCCGACGTCCGCGTCGCGCATCTGCGTGAAGAGCCGCTCCAGCACGCGATGGCCGAAGCTGCCCTCGGCCCGGGCGTCGAACGGCTGCTCGAGCGGCTGCGGCTGGAGAACCCGGTCGTAGAGCCAGCCGTAGGGGCAGCGCAGGTAGGCCTCGAGGTAGGTGACGTTGAAGACCTCGCGGTCGGCGAACGGCCGGCCCGGCAGCCCCCGGGCCCGCCGGCGCCGCCCCAGCGCCGCCGCCAGCGGGCCGGGGGCCGAGCGACCGGCCACGGCGAGCGCGCGCAGCGCCTCACGCATGCTCGGGGCGCGGTCGGGGTCGTCGACCAGCTCGCCCCGTGCCCCGGTGCGCCGGTCGGCGTGCCCGGGCGGGCGGCCCAGGATGCGCAGCGTCTCCATCCAGTAGGGAGAGGGCGCCACCTCGCGGCCGTCGTCGTCGACGAAACGGCGCACGAGCACCAGGCGCTCGTCCGCGGCGGCCGCCGCCTGCAGGAAGCGCAGCCGCGCCTCGTCGGTCCCGGCGGCGCGCGGGGGGAGCCGCCCGGCGAGGCGCGCGCGCAGGGGGCCGAGGAAGGGGTCGGGCGCGGGGCGGCCCGGCTGTCCGCCCGCGTCCAGCCCGCACAGCGCCACCACCCCGAAGCGGCGCCCGCGCAGCCCCGCGTAGTCCAGGACCGCGAGCCCCTCCGGCGGCCCCTCCTCGTCGCGGAAGGTGAGGTCCGCGAGCAGGCGCCCGAGCGCCCCCCGCGGCAGCGGCCCGCGCGGACGCTGGTCCTCGCCCTCGGCCGCGTCCTCCGACACCTCGGAGGCGAGGCCCGCCAGGGCGAGCAGCGCGGCCGCGTCCCGGCGGTCGGCGCGGCCCGGGTCGGGGCCGGAGGCGTTGGCGAGCCCGGCCCAGCCGGCGCGCAGGAGGGCGGCGAGCTGGGCGCGCGGCCCCCCCCGGGCGGCGGCCACCAGCTCGATGGCGGGGCGGATCGCCACGCCCTCCCAGCGCCCGATCAGGAGCGACCGCTGGTCGCCGCCACCGCGGCGCAGGTCCCGCTCGAAGCGATCGACCTCGTCCTGCTCGGCGCCGGCGTAGGGGCTCCGCAGCCAGCCCAGCAGCGGGTCGAGCGCGCCCGGCTCCTCCGGCTCCAGCTCTCCCAGCCTGATCAGCTGGGTCAGCGCCAGGCCCAGCGGCGTCTCGAGGAAGCGCGCCCTGCTGGCTCGCCGCGCCGGCACGCCCCAATCCGCCAGCAGCCGGTCGAGATCGTCGCGGGCGTCGGCGAGCCGCGGCACCACCAGCGCGCAGCGGGCGAGCGGGGTGCCGTGATTGGCCGCCGCGAGCAGCTCTTCGAGCGCCGCCCGGTGCATGCCGCGCGACCCCGCCGTCTCCACCCAGCGCACGGCCCCGTTCGGCAGTGGGCCGGGATGGGCGTCCTCCAGCAGGAAGCCCGCCAGCGCGCTCAGGGCCTCGGGGCGCCCCTCCGCCGCCCCGCGGTGATCGACCAGGCGGTCGGCCGCCGCCGCCCAGGCCGCCAGGCGCTCGTCGCGGGCGCGGTAGGCGGCCCGCCCGGGCTCGTAGACGAGGGCGAGCGTGACCTCGGCGACGTCGCCCAGGCGCCGCAGCAGCGCCCAGGCGTCGGGGGAGAGGTCGTCGAAGCCGACGAGCGCGACCGGCGGGAAGGCGGGCAGGCCGCCGGCGGCGTCGGCGGTCTCCCAGTCGACGTCGGTCGGCAGGCGGAGGGAGCCGTCGACGCGGGCGTAGAGCTCCGCCAGGTCCCGCTGCGGCGGCGGCATCGGCTCCCCCGCGAGCTCGGCGGGCCTGATCCGGGCACGGCGCAGCTCGTTGATGGCCCGCTCGAGCGCCGCGAGGAAGCCGGGCGCCTGGGCGGCCTCGCCGAAGCCGGGCCAGTCGCGGCCGGCGAGCGCCTCCTGCAGGACGAGGCGGGTGGCGATCGGCGCCGGAAGCTCGGCCTCGCCCAGCCCCGCGTCCCGGCGCACCCGGCCGCGCAGGCCGGCGAGGGTGACGACCTCCCGGTCGAGGTGGGCGCCGGTGCCGGCCGCCTCGGCGAGCGCCCGGGTGGCGGCGTCGGCGTCGCGGACGACCAGCAGGCCGCCGAGGCGCTGCCAGGCCTCGCGGGCGGCGGCCTCGGCGGGGCCGAAGGGCGCGCCGCGGTGCAGGACGAGGGGCACGTTCGGAGGCTACCCCTGGGGCTGGCGGGACACCCTGGGGCCTGACGCCTCGTTGTCATGATTCCCGCCATGAACGCTCGACGGCTGCGCTTCATCGCGACGGGGGCCGCTGTCGGCCCGCCAT
>JAWVEW010000140.1:0-12742 GCA_033856495.1 Miltoncostaeaceae bacterium
TGACGGTCGCATCGGTGGTCAAATGGCCACAGGCCATCGAGGTACGCCAATTTGGAATCGATCCCGATGGCCGGCTCGGCGCCGGCGCGCCCGAGGCGGGCCGGCGGGGCCCGGGAGGATCAGGCGCCGGCGGCTGCCCCAGCCGGCGCGAGCTCGCGCAGGCGCCGCTCCGTCTCCCGGCGGAAGCGCGCCTGAGAGAAGCTCCCGCCGAGGAGCGGGTCGAGGCCCTCCGGGCCGACCCGGCGCAGCGCGCCGGCGCGGCCGCCGTCGGTGTCGAGCGTCGGGTCGTGCGGCAGCACGCCGAGCAGCGGCACGGGTGTGAGGCGGGCCAGCACGCCCGGGTTGGTCAATGCGTCGAGCCCCGGCTCGGCGGGCATCCCCGACAGCACGTAGCCGAGCACTGTCAGCCCGCGCCGGTGGGCGGCCTCCAGCGTCAGCAGCGTGTGGCTGAGGGTGCCGAGGCTCGGGCGCGCCACCACCAGCACCGGCAGGCCGAGGAGGGCGGCGAGGGCTGCCATGTCCACGCCCTCCGAGAAGGGGACGAGAAGCCCGCCAGCGCCCTCGACGATCACGAGATCGTGGCCGGCGGCGAGCTCCCGGTGGGCGGCTCGCACCACCTCGGGATCGAGGCGGACGCCCTCCAGCTGGGCCGCGACCGAGGGCGCCAGCGGCGCGCGCAGCCGGTAGGGGGCGACGGCAGCGATCGGAGGATCGCCCACCGCGGCGGCCACGAAGGGCGCGTCGCCGGCGATCGTCCCGTCCCAGCCGGTCTGGGCCGGCTTCAGGTAGGCGACCGAGCGCCCGGCCGCCCGGGCGCACAGCGCGAGGGCGGCGCTCACCACGGTCTTCCCCACCCCCGTGTCGGTGCCGGTGACGAAGATGCCCGGGACGCTCAGCAGGGCACCGACTCCCGCGCCTTCGCCAGCGCGCCGAGGGCCCAGTCCAGGTGGCGGTCCTCGTGCGTCGCCATCAGCGTCAGCCGCAGCCGCGCCATACCGGGCGGGACCGAGGGGGGCCGGATCGCCGGCGCCCACACCCGCTCCCGGCGCAGCGCCGCGGCGGCCTCGAGCGCGGCCCCCGCCTCCCCGATCAGCACGCCGACCACCGCCGAGGCGGTCGGCAGCACGGTGTAGCCCAGCTCCTCCAGGCCCATCACGAGGCGCGCCACCAGCGCGTGGAGGCGCTCCCGCCGCCAGGGCTCGTCGCGCACCACGTCCAGCGCGGCCATGGCGGCGCCGGCGGCCGCGGGGGCGAGCGCCGTGGTGAAGACGAATCCGCGGGCGCGCGTGCGCAGCCAGTCGCACAGCGCGCGGCTCCCGGCGACGTAGCCGCCCTGGGCGCCGAGCGCCTTGGAGAGCGTGCCCATCACCACGTCGACCCGCCCCTCCAGGCCGGCCGCCTCCAGGGCGCCGGCGCCGGTCGGGCCGAGCACCCCGGTGGCGTGGGCCTCGTCCACCATCAACATGCAGCCGTGCCGCTCGGCGACGGCGAGGATGTCGGCGAGCGGCGCCAGGTCGCCGTCCATGCTGAACACAGTGTCCGTGACGACGAGCCGGCGGCGGGCCGGCCCGGCCGAGCGGATCGCCGACTCGAGCGCCTCCGGGTCGGCGTGACGGTAGCGGACCACCCGCGCCCGCGAGAGGCGGGCGCCGTCGATGATGCTGGCGTGGTTGAGCTCGTCGGAGAGGACCAGGTCGTCGGGCCCGACGAGCGCGGGGATCGTGCCGACGTTGGCCTGGAAGCCGGTCGGGAAGACCAGCGCGTCCTCGCACGCCTTGAGAGCGGCGATGCGCTCCTCCAGCCGGCGGTGCAGGTCGAGGCTGCCGGTCACGAGGCGCGAGGCGCCGGCCCCGGCGCCGTAGGCCTCGAGCGCCGCGCGGGCGCCGGCCACCACCCGCGGATCGTTGGCCAGCCCGAGGTAGTTGTTGGAGGCGAGCAGCAGGTGCGGCGCGCCGTCGACCAGGACCTCCGGATCCGGCGCGCCCGCGCAGTAGGTCAGCACCCGCAGCAGGTCGCGCTCGCGCAGGTCGGCGAGCGCCTCGGGCAGCCAGCCGAGCGCCCGGCTCACCGCCGCCCGCTCATGCGGTGGCGCGCGCGATGCAGTCCGCGGTGACGCTCACCAGCCGGTCGAGGTCCTCCAGGGAGATCGCGAGCGGCGGCATCAGCACCACCACGTCGCCCAGCGGCCGCATGATCACCGCGTGTTCCCGCGCCAGCCGCGCCACCTGCGCGCCGGTCTGGCGGGCGAGCGGGAAGGGGCGCTTGCTCTCGCGGTCCTCGACCAGCTCGACGCCGACCATGAGCCCCGACTGGC
This sequence comes from Miltoncostaeaceae bacterium, assembly GCA_033856495.1. GTDB lineage: Bacteria > Actinomycetota > Thermoleophilia > Miltoncostaeales > Miltoncostaeaceae > JAWVEW01. Next base: position 2,315 of record JAWVEW010000140.1, read on the forward strand.
GGACGTCGCCGACGTGCGCCAGCGGCCGCACCAACTCCTCCAGACGCCGCTCCAGGAGGGCGATCTTGGGCTCCAGGGCCGCGATCGTGTCCTCCTCCTCGAAGACGTCGAGGTTCGCCAGCGCGACCGCCGCCGCCAGCGGGTTCCCGGTGTAGGTGTGGCCGTGGTAGAGCGCGCGGTGCGAGTCGGGCGGGCCGAGGAAGGCGTCGAACACCTCCCGGGTCGTCAGCACCGCCGACAGCGGGAGGTAGCCGCCGGTGAGCCCCTTGCCGATCGTCATCAGGTCCGGCGCAACGCCCTCCGCGGTACAGGCGAACATGCGGCCGGTGCGGCCGAAGCCGGTGGCCACCTCGTCGACGATGAGCAGGACGCCGTGTCGGTCGCAGCTCTCGCGCACGCGGCGCAGGTAGCCGGACGGGTGGGTGATCATGCCGGCCGCGGCCTGCACCACCGGCTCCACGATCACCGCCGCGATCGCGTCGGCGTGCTCGCCCAGCAGCCGATCGAGCTCGTCGGCGCAGGCCGTCCCGCAGGACTCGGGCGAAACGCCCAGCGGACAGCGGTAGCAGTAGGGCGAGGGGGCCTTCACGGTCGGGAAGAGCAGCGGCCCGAAGATGCCGTGGAAGAGGTCGATGCCGCCGACGCTGACCGCCCCGATCGTGTCGCCGTGGTAGGCCTCGCCCAGGCGGAGGAAGAGGTTCCGCCCCTCCACGCCGCGCAGGCGCCAGTACTCGAACGCCATCTTGACCGCGATCTCGACCGCGCTCGCCCCGTCGCCCGCGTAGAAGACCTTCGCCAGCCCGGGGGGCGCGATCTCCACCAGGCGCCGCGCCAGCTCGGTCGCGGGCACGTTGGCGAGGCCCAGCATCGTCGAGTGGGCGATCCGCCCGGCCTGGTCGGCCAGGGCGGCGTCCAGGCGCGGGTGCCGGTGGCCGTGGACGTTCGCCCACAGCGAGGCGACGGCGTCCAGGTAGCGGTTGCCCTCGGTATCGACGAGCTCGCAGCCCTCCCCCGCCTCGATCACGAGCGGGTCCTCGGCGCACCACTCGCTCATCTGGGTGAACGGATGCCAGACGTAGCGCAGGTCGTCGCGCTGCAGCTCGCGCGTGCGCCCGCCCGCCCCGGCGCGCGGGACGCCGCTCATCGGCGGACGGGCATCCCCAGGTCCTCCGCCAGGCGCACGTCCTCCGCCGCCGGCCGCCCGGCCGTCGTGAGGTAGTTGCCGACGATCATGCCGTTGACGCCGCCCACCAGGCCCAGCGCCTGGAGGTCGCGGAGCACCAGCTCCCGCCCGCCGGCGTAGCGGATGATCGCCCCCGGGAAGACCAGGCGGAAGATCGCGATCGCGCGCAGCGCGTCCGCCGCCGCCAGCGGCGGGCGGCCCCCCAGCGGCGTGCCGGGGCGCGGGTTCAGGCAGTTCAGCGGCACCTCGTCCGGGTCCAGGGCGCGGAGGTCGTACGCGAACTCGATCCGCTGGTCCCAGCTCTCCCCCATCCCCAGGATGCCGCCGCTGCAGAGGCCGATGCCGAGCTCCTTCACCAGCTGGCAGGTCTCGACCCGCTCCTCCCAGCTGTGGGTGCTCACGATCTCCGGGAAGAAGCTCCGCGCGGTCTCGAGGTTGTGGTTGTAGCGGTGGATGCCGGCGTCGCGAAGCGCCTCCGCCTGGTCGCGCGTGAGGATGCCGAGCGAGCAGTCGACCTCGAGCTCGGTCTGCTGACGAATCGCCTCCACGGCCCGCAGCACCTGCGCCATCAGCCGCTTGTCGGGTCCGCGCACGGCCGCGACGATGCAGAAGTGGCTGGCGCCCGAGGCCTCGGTGGCGCGGGCCGCCCGCATCACCTCCTCCAGCGGCAGGAACGGGTGGCGCTGGGCCGGCGCGTCGAAGTGCATGGACTGCGAGCAGAAGGCGCAGTCCTCGGGGCAGCCGCCGGTCTTGGCGCTGATCAGCGACTCGAGCTCGACCCCCTCACCCCACCAGCGCCGGCGCACCTCGTGGGCGAGGGCGAGCAGGGCGGGAAGCTCGGCGGCGGGGAGGTCGACCAGCGCCCGCGCCTCCTGGGGCGCGATCGGCAGGCCGTCGGCGAGCGCCCGGCCGCGCAGGTCCTCCAGCAGTGCGCTCGTCACGGCGCGAGGCTATCAGCCGTGACGAGACGGCGGCCGCCGCCCTGCGGCCTCGACTCGGCCCCTGGACCCGTCTAGTTTGCCGCTGGCGACGACAGGGAGGCGGCAATGGAGCAGCAGGCGAGCGGACCCAACCCGGCGGCCATCATGCAGCTGGGCCTCGGGTTCTGGGGGTCGAAGACCCTCCTCAGCGCCATCGAGATGGGCGTCTTCACGGAGCTCGCAAGCGGTCCTGAGGATTTCGCCGCCCTTTCCGCCCGGCTGGGCCTGCACGAGCGCAGCGCCCGCGACTTCCTGGACGCGCTGGTGGCGCTCGGGATGCTCGACCGCGACGGCGACCGCTACCGCAACACCCCGGAGACCGAGCTGTTCCTGGACCGCGGCAAGCCCTCCTACATGGGCGGCATCCTGGAGATGGCGAACGCCCGCCTGTATCCCTTCTGGGGGGGGTTGACCGAGGGACTGCGGACCGGCCTGCCCCAGAACGAGATGAAGCACGGCGACGAGAGCTTCTTCGCCGCGCTTTACGCGGATCCGGCGCGGCTCGGGCAGTTCCTGCGCGCGATGACCGGCCTCAGCCGAGGGGCCGCGCTCGCCATCGCGCAGCAATTCCCCTGGAGCGAGCACCAGACCTACTACGACATCGGGGCGGCGCAGGGGGACCTGCCCGTCCAGGTCGCCCTCGCCAACGGGCACATCTCGGGCGGCGGCTTCGACCTTCCCGTCGTGGCGCCCATCTTCGAGGCGTACGTGGCGGACATGGGCCTCTCCGACCGGCTGCGGTTCCAGCCGGGCGACTTCTTCAGCGATCCCCTGCCGGAGGCGGACGTCCTCTCGATGGGGCACATCCTCCACGACTGGAACCTGGAGGAGAAGATGGTGCTGCTCTCGCGCGCCTACGATGCCCTTCCCGACGGCGGCGCCCTGATCGTCTTCGAGGCGCTGATCGACGACGGGCGCCGCCAGAACGCCTTCGGGCTGCTGATGAGCCTCAACATGCTCATCGAGACGGCGGGGGGCAGCGATTACACCGGGGCCGACTGTCAGGGCTGGATGCGGGACGTGGGCTTCCGCGAGACCCGCGTCGAGCACCTGGCGGGGCCGGACTCGATGGTGGTGGGCATCAAGTAGGGGCGCTCTCCCTCTCGAGCGCGAGCAGGCGCTGCACCCGTCGCTCGACGGGTGGATGGGTGGCCGTGAGGCGGAGGAGGACGGGTACGCGCGGCGGCGCGGGCATCACGAGCAGCGCGTTCGCGCGCGCGATGCTGCGCAGGTCGCTGCGTGGGATCCGCTCCAGGTCGCCGGACAGCCTGAGCAGGGCCGAGGCGAGCGCCGACGGGCTGCCGGTGAGGAGTGCCGCGCTGCGGTCGGCCGCGAACTCGCGGTAGCGCGAGAGCGCCGCCACCGCCGGCAGGGTCAGCGCGTACAGAGCGACGGCGACCGCCAGCGGCGGAGCCAGCAGGATCCGCACGACGATCATCCCGAACATGAGGGCCGGGGAAAGGAGCCAACCAAGGAGCACGAGGGCCTCCCGCGAGCCCGAGCATTCCTCGCGGCCTTCCTGGAGGGCCTCGGGGGTACCGTCCCAGAAGGCGAGCCGCAGGCACAGGCCAGTCAGCATCGGCACGAGCGAGGCCACGCTCATGACCGCCGCGTCGCGGTTCGCCAGGTGCGAGAGCTCGTGGGCCAGGACGCCGGCGAGCTCCTCCGGCTCCAGCGCCTCGAGCAGGCCGTAGCTCACGCAGACGGTCCCGCTGCGCCGGCCGCGGGCCACCGCGAAGGCGATCGGCGCCTCGAGCTCGGTGACCGCGAGCGCGGGCTTCGGGATGTCCCCGAGCTGGCACAGCCGCTCGACCAGCGCGTGCAGCTCCGGCTCGTCACGGGCGCCGGCCGGCCGCGCCCGGACCGCCTTGAGCGCGAGCGCAGGCGCCAGCAGCAGCTGGGCCGCCAGGAACGCGGCACCGACGCACGCCACCAGCAGGGGCGGAACGCCGAGCAGCGCCAGCAGGGTCAGCGCCGCCGCGTCGAGCAGCGCGACGAGCGCCATCGCGATCGCCATGCGCAGGTTCAAGGCCCGGTCGCGCGCGTACCAACGTCTGCCTCGTATCGGTGCCACGACGTCATACTGGGCCCCGATGGGCGGCGGGGCCAGCCCGACGGGCCCCGCCCGCCGCCCGCCGCCCGCCGCCCGCCGCGGCGTCACCTCACGGTCAGGACGCCCTTCATGCCGGCGGCCTCGTGGCCGGGGACCGTGCAGTCGTAGCTGTAGGCGCCCTTCTTCAGCCCGAGCGTCAGCCTGGCCGTCCTCCCCCCCTGGATGACGGTCGTGACCCCGAGCGGCCTCCCTGCGCCGGCCTTCTCGACCGCGAGGTCGTGCGGCTCGGCGGAGCGGTTCGTGAAGACGAAGGTGATCCTGCCGGCCCTGGCCGACAGGGATTTCTGCACGAACCCGAGCTTGCCGGTGGGGTCGGCGGAGACCCGGACGACCTGGGGCTTCGGGAGCGGCGTCGTTGCCGCGGCTGCGGCCGCGCCCCCTCCGACGAGCAGGAGGCCGGCGGTGGCGCCTGCGAGGGTCCGGCGGCGACGGATCGTCAATCTCGCGTCTCCTTGAGCGTCGGCGCGCGGGCTGCGCGCCATGGGGCCCAAGGGTCCACGCCCCGGATGAGATCAGCGTGAGAGCGGCGCCGGCCCGATCAACCGACCGCCGCGCCGGCGCCGCCGGCGCGGCGGTCGATCACCACGTCGCCGACCGGATGGGTCTGTCCGGCGCGACCACGCCGCCGCTGCCGCCCGCATCCCGGGCTCTGGACGCCCGGAGCGCATGACGGCAAACGCGTCCCGTACCGCGGACCCGTGGGAAGCCCTGATCGATATCCAGCGGGGGCGGATTGATCCCGGATCGGTCTCGATAATCCGCCCGGTTCTCGCACGCCCTCGGCGACGGCGAACGGGACGTCCCTGTATTGATGTTGGTGATTAACGGTCTCAATCTGCCCGTGAGATCGGGGGCGTCGCCCGTGATAGAGCTCCGTCACCTGCGGTACTTCATGGCGGTCGTCGAGGAGTTGCACTTCGGGAACGCCGCCCGTCGGCTGCACATCGCCCAGCCGCCGCTCTCGCAGGCGATCCGCCGGCTCGAGGCCGAGCTCGGGGTCCAGCTCTTCGATCGCACGAGCCGCAGCGTCACGGTGACCGAGGCCGGACGCGTGCTCGCGGAGGAGGCCCGCTGCGTCCTCACGAGCTTCGAGCACCTGCTCGCGGAGGTCGGGCGGACGGGTGGCGCGGAGGAGCTGCTGCGGATCGGCTGCCCGCCGCAGGTCCCGATGGACCGGCTCCAGCTCTTCCTGCTCGGCATCCTCGAGGGCGCATCGGGGTGCGAGGTGGAGGTCACGCACCTGCACACGCCCGATCAGGTCCTGCGCCTGAGCGCCGGGCAACTCGACCTGGGCATGGTGCACGCGGGCGACGAGTACGACGGTATCGGCCTCGAGCCGCTCTTCCAGGGCGAGCCGCTCCAGGCGGTCCTTCCGGCGAGCCACCGCGCCGCGGCCAGGCCCGTGGTTGGCCCCGCCGATCTGCGCGGAGAGCCGCTGGTGCTCTTCCCGCGTCGCGCGAACCCCTGGCTGCACGACCGGGTGGTCACGCTCGCCGAGGGCGCCGGGTACGGCTTCAGCCACGTGCGCGAGACCGGCAGCGCACAGGCGCAGGACGTGATCCCCGCCGTCGCCACCGGCCGGGGCGTGGCGCTCGCGCCGCCCTCAGTCCTGGAGCTGGCCCAGCGACGTCTCGGGGTGGTCTCCCGACCGCTCGTCCCGCCGCTGGCGATGCCCGACACCATGCTGGCCTGGCGCTCCCCGCCCTCCAGTCGGCTGCGCCCGATCGTCGCGGCCGCCCGCGCTCTGGCCCGCAAGCTTCGAGCGGCCGGCCCCGACCTCCCGGGGATGCAGTCGGTCTCCGAGGAGACCGTGTAGCCGGCGCCGGCGAGCGCCCCCGCTCAGGGCTCCTCGGGGATCGGAGCGGCGAGCGCCGCGCGCACGCCATCCAGGTCGTCGCCGACGGCGAACGCCTCCTCCAGTCGCGTGATCCGGAGCAGCCGCCGGAGCATGGCGCCCTCCGCCGAGATCAGGCCGACCCTGCGACCGCCCTCGGCCGCCCGGTTCCCCAGGCGAAGGAGGGCGCCGAGGCCGGCCGAGTCCACCAGCGCCACCTGGGAGAGGTCCAGCACCAGCTGCTCCGCCGCCGGGTCGTACCGGTCGGCCACCTCGGCCTGGAAGACTTCGGTCGTGGCGTGATCGAGCTCGCCCTCGAGCACGACCAGCAGCAGGTCGCTGCGCTCGACCCGCAGGACCGAGAGGGTCACGGTCATGACCGCAGACTGTCATGCGGGCCCCGTCGCTGCCCGGCGGGCCGGGGACTCGTGGACCGCCCACGAGCGGCGGCTCCCTGCACCCTTGCCTCGCTCGGTGTTCGCACGGCAGAACACCGGCCCGTTGGTGGTTGGCCCACTAGGTGGTCTTGAGCAGGCCGCCGTCGCTCACGTACGTGGAGCCGGTGACGTTGCCCAGGCGGTCCGATGCCAGGAGCAGGACCAGCGTCGCAACCTCCTCGGGCTCCGTGAAGAAGCGGTCGAGGGCGAGGCCGCCCCAGCTGGCCGCCGCGATGCGGAAGGCGCCCTCGCGGTCGGTGCCCGCTGCCTCGGCGATCTGGTCGGCCACTCCGCCCGGGCCGACCCAGAACGGCGTGCGGACCGGGCCCGGAGCGACCGCGTTGACGCGGACGCCCTTCGGGCCGAACTCCATCGACAGGGCCTTGGACAGGCTGGCGAGAGCGGCCTTGGCCACGCAGTAGTCGACGACGGAGGGGTCGGGCTGGAACGAGTTGACCGACGCGATGTTGACGATCGCCCCGGATCCGCGGCTGACGAGGGCGGGCAGGGCGGCACGGCAGGCCCGCACGGCGCTGAAGAGGTTGAGGTCGAGGGTGCGCTGCCACTGCTCGTCCGAGACCGCGAGGAAGCCCGTGCGCACGGCTCCGGCGCCCAGGTTGTTGACGAGCACGTCCAGCCCGCCGAACGTCTCCACCGCTCGCGCCACCAGCGCCGCCGGTCCCTCCGGGGTCGCAAGGTCGACCGCGACCGGGACGACCTCCGCCTCGGCGCTGAGGGCGTCGAGCTCGGGGCTCGACGCCCTGGCGCCGGCCACGATCCTCGCTCCCTCCTGGGCGAACGCCCTGGTCACGGCCAGGCCGATCCCCTGGCTCGCGCCCGTGACGACCACCACCTTCTGGGCGAGGTCCAGGTCCACGTCGGTGCCTCCCGGTGGGTCGCCGGCGGCCCAACGCCAGGATGCGCCGGCCGCCGCGCGAGTCTAGGAGGCGATCGCCGCGCGCGCCCGGGCCGCCTTCACCGTCGCGGCGAGCGTGGCCACGTCGTAGGCGCCGTAGTGGCGCCTGCCGTTGACGAAGAAGGTCGGCGTGCCGGAGACGCCGCTGAGGTCGGCGCTGTCCACGTCCTCGGCGACGCGCCCCGCGCCGGCGTGCGTCCGCAGATCCTCCCGGAACCGATCGACGTCGAGGCCCAGCCGCCGCGCGTGGCCCACGAGGTCGCTGGGGCGCAGCGCGTCCTGGTTGTCCAGGAGCAGGTCGTGCATCTCCCAGAAGGCCCCCTGCGCGGCGGCGGCCTCGGCGGCCTCGGCGGCCAGCTGTGCCCGCGGGTGGACGTCGTTCAGGGGGAGGTGGCGCCAGACGTAGCGCAGGTCGCCGAAGTCCGCGAGCAGCTCGCGGATGACCGTCTCCGCCTGGCCGCAGTAGGGGCACTCGAAGTCGCCGTACTCCACGAGCGTGACCGGTGCCTCGTCGGGCCCCCGGATTCGGTCGCGATCGGCATCCACCGGGGCGGCGAGGTCGACGAGCACCTCGGCCGTCCCCAGGAGCGCCCTGATCCGCAGGCGGGTGGGAAGGAGCGCGGTCGCCCGGAACACGGCGAGGGTCACGAGCGAGGCGCAGAGCGCCGCGCTCAGCACGCCGAGCTTGGCCTCCTCGAGCTGTGGGCCGCGGAACGCGAGGGTGGCGATGAGCAGCGACACCGTGAAGCCCACGCCGGCGATCGCGCCGGCGCCGGAGACGGCGGCCCAGCCGACCGGCGGTCGCAGCCGGCCGCGGCTCAGCCGCGTCACGAGCCACGATGAGCCCACGATCCCGATCGGCTTCCCGACCACGTAGCCGAGCAGGATCCCCAGCGTGATGGGCGAGGTGAACGCGCTCGCGAGGAAGTCGCCGCTGATCGCGATGCCGGCGTTGGCGAGCGCGAAGAGCGGCACGATCACGTAGCTGGTCCAGGGGTGGAGGAGCTGCTGCAGCCGCTCGTTCGGCGAGAGCGCCGAGGCGAGCCCGGCCCGCGCCGAGCGCGCGAGCTCGGGCGTCGGCTGCTCGCGGAACAGCCGGAAGCGGTCCGTCGCCGCCTCGAGGTCGCTGCGGGCGGCCGGATACGCGAAGGTCAGGAGCCCCAGCGCCAGCCCCACGACGACCGGCTCGACGCCGGCCTCGTAGAGCGCGACCCACGCCGCCGACCCGAACAGCGCGTACACGAGCGCATGACGCACGCCGAAGGAGCGGACTGCCAGCAGCACACCGAAGATCACGAGCGCCGCCGCCAGAGGCCCCAGCGCGACCTGCTCGCTGTACACGAACGCGATGACGCCCAGGGCCACCACGTCGTCGACCACCGCGACCGTGAGCATGAACGCGCGCAGACGGTCGGGGAAGCGGGGCCCGAGGAGCGCGAGCAGGCCGAGCGCGAACGCCGTGTCCGTCGACATGGCCGCACCCCAGCCGCCAGCCGAGGAGCTGCCGGCGTTCAGGGCGAGGTAGATCGCCACCGGCACGAGCATCCCGCCGAGGCCGGCGGCCAGCGGCAGCGCGAGCCTGCGCCGCTCGCGCAGCTCGCCCATGTCGAACTCCCGTCGCGCCTCGAGCCCGACGACGAGGAAGAAGAACGTCATCAGCCCGGTGTTGAGCCACCCGCGCAGGTCCTGTGAGATGCCCCAGTCACCGAGCCGGATCGACAGCGTCGCCTGCCACACCGACTCGTACGACGAGGCGTCGACGTTCACCCAGACGAGCGCTGCCACCGTGGCGGCCAGGAGGATGGCCGCGCTGCCGATCTGGGTGCGCAGGAAGCTGCGCAGCGGCGTCTCGAGGTTGCGCGCCCAGGCCGTCCGTCCGGAGAACGGCGCTGCATGGGAATCCGTCACGGCCGATCCTCTCGGATCATCCGTGCCACCCCCGCCTCATGGTTTGGCCGTTCGTTCAGGGACGCGCGTTCTCGAACGCGAATGCGCGTCCGGCCGACAGTGGGCCGGCGCAAGAACGCCCGGCGGAGCGACGGACGAGGGTCGCGCCGGCGCGATCTTCTCGACGGAGGAGGAGAAGTTCACGATCGCCCCGCCCGCGCGCACGCGTCGCCAAGCGAGCTGGTTGACGACGAACGTGCCCCCGACGTTCGTGCGCAGGATGCGGTCGAGCACGTCGAGGTCGAACTCGGCGATCACCGCCTGCCCGTCGGCGAGCCGTTCGGCGACCGCCCGCCCGATGCCGCGCCAGTCGCCGGTGACCACGGCGACGCGCCCGGCGTTCCGTTCGACGGCACCCACTCCCTGCTCCCCGGTCGCCGGCTACCCGCGTGCCGGCCCGGCGTCCGGCATCAGCTCCTCGCCGAGGTAGGCGGCGCGGACCCTGGGGTCCTGCCGCAGCGAGCGGGCGTCGTCGGCCAGCACCACCCGCCCGGTCTCCAGGACGTAGCCGCGATGCGCCGACTCGAGCGCCATCAGCGCGTTCTGCTCCACCAGCAGGATCGTCGTCCCCTGCGCGTTGATCTCGCGGATGATCTCGAAGATCCGCTCGACCAGGATCGGCGCCAACCCCCTCGAGGGCTCGTCGAGCATGAGCAGCCGCGGGCTCGCCATCAGCGCGCGGCCGATCGCGCACATCTGCTGCTCGCCGCCCGAGAGCGTCCCCGCGCGCTGGCGCCGGCGCTCGTGGAGGCGCGGGAAGAGCGCGTAGACGCGCTCCAGGTCCGCCGCCACGGCCAGGCGGTCGCTGCGCCGGAAGGCGCCCATCTCGAGGTTCTCGAGCACGCTCATGCGCGGGAAGAGCCGCCGGCCCTCCGGGGCCTGGGCGACGCCCATCGCGACGATGTCGTGCGGCGGGCGGCGGGTGATGTCCTTGCCGCGAAAGGTGATCGAACCCTCGCGCGGCTGGTTGAGGCCGTTGATCGAACGCAGCGTCGTCGACTTGCCGGCTCCGTTCGCG
>JAWVEW010000141.1:0-3452 GCA_033856495.1 Miltoncostaeaceae bacterium
GTCGGGGGCGCGGCGGCACGCTTGCGCTTGGGACGGCCCCCTCGGCTGCCGATACGTCCGGGCATGGATCGCCGGCGCCGCATCGGCAGGATCATCGGCCTGGGACTGGCCGCCGGGGCCCTCACGGTCTCCGCGACGGGCCTCGGGGCGTCGGCCGTCGCGCCGGCGCGCACGGCAGGGGCGACCCCGGCCGCGGCCGACGGCTCCCCGGCGCCGCTCGTGCGGCGGAGCTTTCAGCCGGTGGCCGACACCTACGTCAACGCCTCCGAGCCCACCCGCAACTACGGCCGGGCGACCCGCCTGCGCCTCGACGGCGACCCGCGGCGCCGCGCCTACCTGCGATTCGACGTCCGCGGGCTGGCGGGCCCGGTCCTGCGGGCCACCCTGCGCGTCTACGCCACCAGCACCTCGCGGCGCCCCTTCTCCGTGTTCCGGGTCGCAGGACCGCCCTGGGCCGAGCGCGCGATCACCCACGCCACCGCGCCGGCCGTCGCCGGCAGGGCGGTCGACGGCTCGGGGCCCGTGGTGGCGGCGCGCTGGGTTGCGCTGGACGTGACCTCGCTCGTCCGCCGGGAGGGCCCGGCGAGCATGGCGCTCGTCACCGTGAGCGCGACGGCGGTGGCGCTGGCGAGCCGCGAGTCGGGCACGCCGCCGGTCCTCGTGGTCGAGTCCAGCGCGACCCAGCGGCGCGCGCCGGCCGGCGGGGGCGGAGATGCTCCAGGCGCCGATCTCGCTCCCGATTCCGCCGAGGACCCGGCGCCCGGGGACACCGCTCCCGAGCCGGACAGCGCGCCCGTGGACCCGGTCAACACGGTGGCGCCCATCGTCGCGGGCGTGCCGGTCGTCGGAGGGCAGCTCGTGGCCACGCCGGGCAGCTGGAGCGGCGACGGCGCGATCTCCTACGAATACCTCTGGAGCCGCTGCGACGCGGCGGGGCAGGCGTGCCAGCCGATCGCCGGCGCCGAGGCGGCCGTCTACACGCTCGACGCGGCCGATCTCGGCGCGACGATCCGGGTCAGCGTGACGGCCACCGACGCGTCCGGCTCGGCGGAGGCCGACTCCTCGACCACGACCGCGGTCCTGCCGGCGATCGCGCCGCCGCCGCCCAGCGTGAGCGACCCGGTGGTCGCCGCGGCCGGCGACATCGCCTGCGATCCGGGGGGCGGGAACTTCACCGGGGCGAGCATCGGCACCTGCCAGATGCGGGCGACCTCGGACCTGCTGCTGGACGGCGACGTCTCGAGCGTCTTGACGCTGGGCGACAACCAGTACGAGAACAACACCTACTCCAGCTACCTGCAGTCGTTCGATCCCACCTGGGGACGCGTGAAGCCGCTGATCCATCCCGGCATCGGCAACCACGAGTACCTCACCGCGGGCGCCGGCGGCTACTTCCAGTACTTCGGGGCGGCGGCCGGCGACCCGGCCAGGGGCTACTACAGCTTCGACGTCGGCTCGTGGCACCTCATCGCGCTCAACTCGAACTGCTCGAAGGTCGGCGGCTGCGGCGTCGGCTCGGCGCAGGAGACGTGGCTGCGCGCCGATCTCGCCGCGCACCCGGCGGCCTGCACGCTGGCCTACTGGCATCATCCGCGCTTCAGCTCGGGCGAGCATGGGAGCTTCGCCTCGGTCCAGCCGCTCTGGCAGGCGCTGTACGACGCCGGCGCCGAGGCGGTGCTGAGCGGCCACGACCACGACTACGAGCGCTTCGCCGCACAGACCGCGGCGGGGGCGCTCGATCCCGCCCGCGGCATCCGCCAGTTCGTGGTCGGGACCGGCGGCAAGAACCACTACCCGGTCGGGACCGCGCTCGCCCACAGCGAGGTCCGCAACGACACCACCTACGGCGTGCTGAAGCTGACCCTGCGCTCCGGGGGCTACGACTGGCGGTTCGAGCCCCAGGCCGGCGGCACCTTCACCGACGCGGGCTCAGCGGCCTGCCACTGAGGCGGGCCGCCGCCCGCCCGGCGCTCGGGGCGGCGGCCGCCGGCCGTACGGCGCCCGCTGCGGGGGGTGCGCTCCAGCGCCGGTGGAGGGCCGCCACCATGTGCAGCAGCTCGCGATTGGTGGCGGGCGCGCAGCCGACCAGCCCGAGTCCTGCCGCAAGGCGGCCCGCCCAGGCCACCAGTGAGGGGAGGGGCCGGGTCTCCGGGTCGTGGAAGGCCTGTCCGTACACGAGGCTGCCGAGCGCCCGCAGCTCGGCTCCCAGCGAGCGCGCCGGCGCCGACGGGCCCGAGCGGCCCGGTCGGGGCTGCATCGTCCGCCCGCGCGTCGCAGGCACCGTCGACGGCGCGGCCGCCGCGGCGCGCTCCGGCAGCCGGATGCCCAGGACGGCCGATCCGCCCTCGCCCGCCTGACGTCGCACGACCTCGCCCTCCATCTCGTGCCAGCCGCGGTTCGGGAGGCGCAGCGCCACCCGCACGGTCCCCCGGATCGCCGGAGTGGAGCCGGGCACGCTGACCGCAAGCCCCTCCTCGCTGGCGTCGACGGTGGTGCCCACGACCACCGACGCCCCGAGCGTGATCAGCACCGGGAGGTTCGCCGGCACGCGGGGGCGTGCGCGCCGGTCGCGCGGGCGGTCGGCGATCGCGGCGGTCCGCGCCGCCATCGCCCCGCCGGTCTGAGCGTCGGTCATCTGGCCGGATCCTCCGACGACCTGGCGCGGCGGCGATATCCCCCAAAGGGGTGATATTCCGGATGCGGGGACCGGGCTCGCTCCGTGGTGAGCGGAGAACGCGCTAGGCTCCTCGAAGGCCGCGGGTGCCCGAAGGCGAAATAGGGCTTCGGTAAGCCCCGCACCGACCCGGTTGCCGCGCGGGCCCGGGCAGGGGATGATCGTGTCCCTGCCTGGGACGAGTGAGAGGCCCAGTGGCCACCTGGAGTTCGTCACGAGGCCGAGAGCGAGTGCATGGCGCGAGCGAACGGCTCGCGGCGCTGCCAGGCTGCCGGGGGCACGCCCCCGGAACGCCCCAGCCGGTACGCGAAACCACACACGAGATGGGGGCCATGATTTGAGAAGGAAAACCTTCTTCATGCTGGCGCTCGCCGCCATGGCGGCCAGCATTCCACTGGCGGCCGCCGGCCCGGCAGCGGCGGCCGGCGACCGCTTCAGCTGCCGCGCCAGCGCCGCGCGCGTGACCCTGCTGGGGGTCGGGCCGATCGAGCCGATCCTGGCCAACGACAAGAACGACCCCTGCAAGTCCGAGACCCACTCGGGCACCCCGCCCCAGGCCGGCGGCGCGGTGAGCGTGGGCGCCGCCCAGGCCCAGACCGTGGGCAGCCCGCTCACCGGCGCCGCCTCCGCCCGGGTGGCCGACGTGGGCGTCAACCTGGGGCCGACGCTCCTGCCGCTGACGATCGCGGTGGAGGGCATCAACGCCCAGGCGAGCTACTTCTGCCAGGGCACGACGCTGGCCTTCGCCGGAAGCTCCCAGGTGGCCGGCATCAACATC
>JAWVEW010000142.1:0-3548 GCA_033856495.1 Miltoncostaeaceae bacterium
GGCGACGAGCGCCCCCACGTCGGGGTCCTCCCTGGGCAGCAGCTGGGACCCCGAGTGCAGGACGGTCACCTCGCTGCCCAGCCGGGCGAAGGCCTGCCCCAGCTCGAGGCCGATCGGCCCGCCGCCGAGCACGGCGAGGCGCGCCGGCAGGGCCGGGATGCCGAACACCGTCTGGTTGGTCAGGTGGGGCACCGACTCCAGGCCGATGCCGGCGGGGACGGCCGGGTCGCTGCCGGTGGCGATCACCGCCCGCTCGAAGCGGTGGGCGGCCCCGTCCACCGCGAGCTCGTGGCTTCCCGTGAAGGCCGCCCGGCCGCGCAGCAGCCGGATCCCGGCCTGCTCGAAGAGCTCGGGCCGCTCGTCACGGTTGATCTCCGCGACGACCGCGTCCTTGTGCGCCATCAGCGCGGCGAAGTCGAGGCGCAGGCCCTCCGCCGTGATGCCGAGCTCGGCGCCCCGTCGCAGCCCGCGGTAGAGCCTGGCGGCCTCGATCAGCGTCTTGGAGGGGACGCAGCCGGTGAACGTGCACTCGCCGCCGAGCGCGGCCTCGCGTTCGACCAGCGCCACCCGGGCGCCCTCGGCGGCCGCGGCCCGGGCCGCGGTCATGCCCGCGGTGCCGCCGCCGACGACCACCACGTCCCAGGCCGCGGCGCTCACGGCCGGAAGGCTAGCGGCCTATCGGATGCGGACGGTGCGCGCCGGCGCGATCACGCTCGTCGGCGCCCCGAAGCGGAACCAGAGGCCCGCGATCACCAGCTTCCGCGCGCCGTGGAGCTTCGCCCTCCGGGGGACCCTGAAGACCTCGGTGAAGCGGCAGTCGGCGCCGACCTTCGGCGACTTCAGCAGCACCGGCAGGCCGTTGGCCTTGATCGCCATGCTGACCACCCCCGCGCATGCTCCGCCGGGCGTGGGGAGGCGGAAGACGAGGCGGCCGGTCACCGTGAAGACGTACGGCGCGATCGCGTCCCGGGCCGGGGCGACGTTCATCCGGACCGCGGTCGGGATGGGGATCGCCGCCACCGCCGCGGGCGCGCCGGCGACGAGCGGGCCGGCGAGGGCCATGGCGACGAGCAGCGGAGCAGGGCGGAGCAGGCGTGGGAGCATGTGGCGGCGTGGGGGGGTGGGGGGCGGCTGCGTCGATGGTACCCGCGCCGGGCCCGAACGACGGTGCGGGTCGGGTCTACGGGCGATCGAGCCGCCGGCCGAGGCGTTCCGCGGGGGCCGCCCCGGCGCATCCTGCCGGCCGGGCTAAACTGCCGTCCGTGCGTCTCCGGGAGCCCTGGAACGTCGCTCTGGCGCTGACGTGCGCGCGGATCCTCGTCATCCCGGGCCTCATGGTGCTGCTGCTCACGCCCGTGGACGGCGGGCGCTGGTGGGCCGTCGGCCTCTATCTTGCCGCGGCCCTGACCGACAGCGTCGACGGATGGCTCGCCCGCTCGCGCGGGCAGGTCACCGTGGCCGGCGCCTTCCTCGACCCGCTGGCCGACAAGCTCCTCGTCTCCGCGGCGCTCGTCTCGCTGATCGAGATCGGCGAGATGCCGGCATGGGCGGCCATGGTGATCATCGCCCGCGAGTTCGCGGTGACCGGCCTGCGATTGATCGCGGTCAGCGAGGACCTGATCATCCCCGCGAGCCGGTTCGGGAAGGCCAAGACGCTCAGCCAGAACGCGGCGATCGCCGCGATCATCGCCCCCGATCCCTGGGGCTGGGCGGAGGCTCCGCTGCTCTACATCGCGATCGTGCTCACCGTGCTGAGCGGCGCCTACTACTTCCTCATCGCCCAACGGCGGCTGTTCGCCGACAAGCGGCCCGAGCCCGACGTGACGGGCGACCCGTGAGGGAGGCGCTCGTCCTGGCGCTCGCCTACCTCCTCGGGTCGATCCCCTTCGGCTACCTGGCGGGCCGGCTGCGGGGCGTCGACATCCGGGCCTCCGGCAGCCGCAACACGGGCGCCACGAACGTCTTCCGCACGCTCGGCCGCGGCCTCGGGATCACCGTGATGGCCGCAGACATCCTGAAGGGGCTGGCGGCCGTGCTGATCGCGCGGGCGCTCCTCGACGACCCCTGGCCGCTCGCCGCCGCCGCCCTCGCCGTCGCAGGCCACGTGTTCCCTGTCTGGCTGCGCTTCCGCGGCGGCAAGGGCGTGGCGGTCGCGGCCGGAGTGCTGATCGGGGTGATGCCGCTGGTCAGCCTGACGCTGGTCGCGGTGTGGGTCGCCATCGTCCTGACCACCCGGTACGTGTCGGTCGCCAGCATCGTCTGCGCGCTGGCACTGACCCCCCTGGCGTGGCTGTACGGCTACGACTGGCCGAGCCTGATCCTGGCCGGGGTCGTCTCGGCTGCCATCCTGGTCCGCCACCGCGCCAACCTGATCCGCCTGGCGCGCGGCCAGGAGCTTCGGATCGACCTGGGACGGGCGCGCCGGGCCTGACCCGCGGGCTCACCCCGGCAGGCGCGCGCGCAGGGCCAGGGTCCTCGCCACCGCGGCCCGGAAGGGCCCGGCCCGCAGCCGGCCCGAGCGCAGCGCCGCCTCCAGCGCCGAGGCCGCGCGCACGCTGTCCGCGTAGCCGGCCATCAGCACCAGGTCCGAGCCCGCCCCCGCGGCGGCGACCGCCGCCGCCGCCGGCCCGCCCGCGGGCGCGAGCGCAGGCGTGTCGAGGGCGTCCGTGATCGTGACGCCTCGGAAGGCGAGCCTGTTCCGCAGCTCCCCCTCCACGACGCGGCGTGAGAGCGCGGCCGGGCGATCGTCCAGGGCCGGGTAGACCGCCGTGCCCAGCATCACCAGCGGCACCTGCGCCCGGACCAGCGCCGCGAACGGGGCCTCGTCGACGAGGCGCAGCGTCGAGCGCGGCAGCGCGATCCGGACCGGCGCGTCGTCGGTCGTCCGGGGCGCCGCGCCCAGACCGGGGAAGTGCTTGGGCGCCGCCGCCACGCCGGCCGCGGCCAGTCCGGTCGCGAAGGCGCTCGCGAGCGTCCCGACCCGGGCAGGATCGCGGCCGAAGCTGCGCCCCTGTCCGCCGATCGCCGAGCCGGGCCGCGCCACGTCGGCCACCGGCGCCAGGTTGACGTTGACCCCCACCGAGCGCAGCAGCCGGCCCGTCGCGCGGCCGGCGGCGCGCACCGCCTCCGGCGCCATCCGCCCCATGGCGGCCGCCGACGCGACCGGCGGCCCGACGAGGCGCCTGACCAGCCCGCCCTCCTGGTCGATCATCACCAGCAGGGGCGCCCGCAAGCCGGCCGGCCGCGGGATCGCCTGCAGGCGGCGGGTGAGCCGCGCCAGCGCCGGCAGGCTCTCGACGTTGGCCCCGAAGAGGATGACGCCGGCGGCCTGGCCGCGCCGGATCCTGAGCTCCAGCTCGGGCGGGGGCCGCGTGCCGGCGAAGGCGAAGACGAGCCGCTGGCCGGCGAGCTGGGCCGGCGTCAGGTCGGCGAGCGCGCCCGCCGCGTCCGGGCGCTCGGCCGCCCCGACGGGAGCGGCGGGGGCGCCGGCGCCGGCGCAGCCGGCCCCCGACAACACTGCCGTGGCACCCGCGACGGCGAGGGCGACG
>JAWVEW010000143.1:0-3362 GCA_033856495.1 Miltoncostaeaceae bacterium
CCGAGGGTACGCGGGGGGTCGCGATGGGATCTTTGGCCCGAGGGAGAAGACTGCCGCGCGGGGCTTCGCCCGCGGGACAAGCGGGTCGGATCGGCCCGCCGGGCGGGGCCGACGGGCCGATCGGGCACTGCGTGAAGGAGCGCGGACGGCCTCCGTGCCGTCCGTCGCCAGGCCCGAGCTAGGCGGCGAGCGCCTGCCGGTTCACGCGCACGATGGACTGCATGAGCTCCGCGTAGGTGGAGGCGCGGCCTCCGCACTCGACCCCGAGCTCGCCGGCGAGCTGGTCCGTCCACTCGAGGAGGCTGGCCACCGGCTGGGCCGTCGAGTCCATCAGGGCCTGCTCGAGGACGAGGCCGCCGAGACCGCGGAGCTCGGCCATGAGCACCGGCCGCGGGCGGGGCGGGCGGGGCTTGGCGCGGCGGCGGGAGCGGACGGGGCTGGCGGCAGGCGAGGCGAAGCTCGGCATCTGGGAGGCTCCTGGGAGGACGAGGCAAGGTGCTGGCCCCCCCATTCTCGGCAGTCCGGGCGCCGCGGCCCCTCCCCCAAACGGGGGATTCGCCTCCGGGACGGCTACGGCAATCGCGCCTGGGCACCGTCCTCGCGCTGGGCCGCCAGATGGCGCTCCAGCATCGCCACCAGGCCGTGCGGGTCGGCGACGCCGGCGAAGCGGAAGTCGGACTCGCGCGCGTCGGTGCCGGCGCCGGCGGTGTCGAAGTCGATCGACCCGACGTGGAGCACCCGCTCCAGGACGCTCTGATCGGTGTTCAGGTTCTGGAGCCGGGTCAGGTGGGTGGACTGGTCCGAGCGCGACAGGATGCCGCGTCGGATGTTCAGCCGGTTGGTCGTCACGCTGTAGGTCGTCGCGTGCCGCCGGATGGCGTCGATGGCCACCACCAGCACGAGGAGGGCCAGGGAGATCAGGATCCACTGCCAGTACGGCAGCCCCGTGTCCTTGTCCCAGGCGCGCAGCGCGCCCGCCACGATCACGGGCAGGAGCGCCACCAGGCCCCAGCGCAGCAGCCACCCGATGCGGGACCGCCAGGAGGGGTGGCCCCGCCAGAGCAGCCGCTCGCCCTCCACCAAGTCCATTCCCCAACGGTACAAAACCGCGGCGCCGGCGTCCCGGCCGTGTGTCTGCCCGGCTCGTGACGAACGGGACGAACGGCGAAGGGGGCCGTAGTAGGATCGCGCGGTCCGACACCCCCCACGAGGAGGCGGGGCATGACCGACAGCCCGCACACCATCGAGGCGCTCCAGGTCGAGGACCGCCTGTTCCCGCCTCCGCCGGAGCTGGCGGAGAACGCGGTCGTGAACGACCCCGAGATCTACGAGCGGGCGGCGGCCGACGTCGAGGGCTTCTGGGCGGACGAGGCCTCCAGGCTGGACTGGATCGAGCCCTGGACCCAGGTCTGCGACCGCTCGAACGCGCCCTTCTTCAAGTGGTTCGTGGGCGGGAAGCTGAACGCCTCCGCCAACTGCCTCGACCGGCACCTCGACACGATCGGCGACAAGGTCGCCTACCACTGGGAGGGCGAGCCCGGGGACACCCAGACGATCAGCTACCGCGACCTCTACGAGCGCGTCTGCCGCTTCGCGAACGCCCTCAAGTCGCTCGGGGTGAAGCGCGGCGACCGGGTCGCCATCTACCTGGGGATGATCCCCGAGCTGCCGGTGGCGATGCTCGCCTGCGCCCGCATCGGCGCGCCGCACACGGTGGTGTTCGGCGGCTTCTCGGCCGAGGCCCTGCGGGACCGGATCCTCGACTTCGGCTGCACGGCGTTGGTCACGGCCGACGAGGGCTGGCGCAACGGGAAGACGGTTCCCCTGAAGGTCAACGCCGACGAGGCGCTCGAAGGCTGCCCGGACGTCGCGACCTCGGTCGTCGTCCGGCGCACCGGGAACGACGTGGCCTGGGTCGAGGGCCGGGACGTCTGGTACGAGGAGGTCGTCGCCGACCAGCCGGCCGAGTGCCCGCCGGAGGCGATGGACGCCGAGGATCTGCTCTACGTGCTCTACACGTCGGGCACGACCGGCAAGCCGAAGGGCATCGTCCACACAACGGGCGGCTACATGACCGGCGTGGCGACCACGCACCGGTACATCTTCGACCTCCACGACGACGACGTGTACTGGTGCGCGGCCGACATCGGCTGGGTCACCGGGCACAGCTATATCGTCTACGGGCCGCTGGCGAACGGCGCGACCGGCATCATCTACGAGGGCGCGCCGGGGGTGCCGGACAAGGACCGCCTCTGGGAGATCGCGGAGCGCAACCGGGCCACGATCCTGTACACGGCGCCGACGGCGATCCGGACCTTCATGAAGTGGGGGCCGGAGTACGTGGACCGTCACGACCTGTCGTCGCTGCGGCTGCTCGGCTCGGTGGGCGAGCCGATCAACCCGGAGGCCTGGATCTGGTACCACACCCACATCGGCGGCGGCCGCTGCCCGATCGTGGACACCTGGTGGCAGACCGAGACCGGGATGATCATGATCACGCCGCTCCCCGGGCTCACGACGCTGAAGCCGGGCTCGGCCACCCTGCCCTTCCCCGGCGTCGCGGCCGACGTCGTGAACGAGGCCGGCGAGTCGGTGCCGCTGGGCTCCGGCGGCTACCTGGTGTTGACCGAGCCCTGGCCGGCGATGCTGCGGACGCTGTACGGCGACGACGAGCGCTACGTCGACACCTACTGGGGCAAGTACCCGGGCCGGTACCTGGCCGGCGACGGCGCCCGGCGCGACGACGACGGCTACTTCTGGCTCCTGGGCCGCATCGACGACGTGATGAACATCTCGGGGCACCGGCTCTCGACGATCGAGATCGAGAGCGCCCTCGTCGACCACCCGAAGGTCGCCGAGGCCGCCGTGGTGGGGAGGAGCGACGCCACGACGGGCCAGGCGATCGCCGCGTTCGTCACCCTGAAGGGCGACGTGGTCGGGGACGAGGCGCTCATCCAGGAGCTGCGCGCCCACGTCGCCAAGAAGATCGGTCCGATCGCGCGGCCAGCGTCCATCGTGCTGACGGACGACCTGCCCAAGACGCGCTCGGGGAAGATCATGCGCCGGCTGCTGCGGGACATCTCGGAGGACCGGAAGCTGGGGGACGTGACGACGCTCGCGAACGAGGACGTCGTCAACGAGCTCTCCACCCAGGCGGCAGCGATGCGCGCGAAGGGCACCGACGAGTAGCGGCCGTGCGCGGATCCTCCTGGCCGCCATTGACGCCGGATCCCTGGCGGAGATCACGGCGGCGCGCGCGCTGGCCGACTCCTGGCTCGCCGCGCATCCGGGCGACGAGGCGGTCGCCGTCGCCGTGGAGCGCCTGTCGGCCCTGGAGGAGGCGCTCCGCGCGGTGGGACTGA
>JAWVEW010000144.1:0-12919 GCA_033856495.1 Miltoncostaeaceae bacterium
GTGGAGGCCGCCGACATGGCGGTCCAGATCCTCGGCGGGTACGGCTACTCGGCGGAGTTCCCCGCCGAGCGCCTGTACCGGGACGCCAAGATCACCGAGATCTACGAGGGCACGAGCGAGATCCAGCGCGTCGTGATCGCGCGCGAGCTGCTGGGGGAGGCCGCCCGCACCTGAGGGCGGCCCTCAGCTCCCCGTGGCCACGCCGAGCGGGTTCGGACGCTCGGTGGCGCCGCCAAGCAGCGCGCCGTCCTCGCGCATGCCGACCACGGCGACGCGGTCGAGGGTCGCGAGGATCGCGTCGGCCATCGCCTGCTCCTCGGCGCGGTTGCGCCGCGCCACGTCGGCAGTGTCCTCGTCGCCCGCCATCCGGGCCACCCGCTCCAGCAGCTCGTAGCTCACGATCTCCATGTGCTCGCTGACGTACGCGTCGCGGGCGTTGCGGGCGGTGCTCGTGTCCCGCGAGACGTCGAGCGCGCCCTTCACCAGGGCGCCCAGCTGGCCCGCCAGCTCCTTCAGCCTCGACTCGCCGCCCTCGCCGTGCGCCTCCAGGCGGCCGCGCAGCCGCGCCTCCTGGCGCTCGCTCTCGCTGACGTGCCGCTCGAAGGTCTCCCGAAGCTCGGGGTCATCGGTCGTGGACAGCATGTCCTGCAGCATCCTGATGACCGCCTGCTCCATGGCGACGGCGTCCTCCAGGTGCCGCACGAGCTCGGACTGCGGCGTTCGGATTGCCAACTCCCCTCCTCGTATTCGTGGTTTCGGTGCGCTGCGGGCGGGCTGACGGGAACCCGGTCAGGCTCGGGCCGGTACCTGCAGGTCCCGCTCCGCCGGCTCGCCGCGCCGCAGCTCGCGGCTGCGCTCGAGCTCCGCGTTCAGCTCGGCGCCGAAGAGCAGGGCGATTCCGGTCAGCCAGAGCCAGGTGAGGAACACGATCACCCCCGCCAGCGGCCCCCACGCGCCGCCGTACGAGCTGAACATGCTCGTGTAGACGGCGAAGAGCCCCGACGCCGCGATCCACAGCAGGGCCGCCACCACCGCGCCCGGGGTGAGGAACCGCCAGCGCGGGTGGTCGACGTTCGGCCCCAGGTACAGCAGCGTCGAGAACGCCGCCACCAGGCCGAAGAAGAGGATCGGCCACTGGGCGAGCCACCAGATCGCCTTGAAGGCGCCCGGCATGCCGGTGGCGTCGCCGATCGCGCTCGAGATCGCGGGGCCCAGGATCAGCAGCACCATCACCAGCACGAACGCGAGCCCCATGATGCCGACCATCGCCAGCGCCACCAGCCGCTGGCGGACGAAGCTGCGCGTCTCCTCCCGGCCGTAGGCCCGGTTCAGCGCGCGCATGAATGCCGTCATGGCGCCGGTGGTGCTCCAGAGCGCCAGCAGCGTGCCGACGCCGATCAGCGCCCCGGCGCTGCCCGGCTTCAGGTCGAGCAGCATCTTCTGCGCCCCCTGCGGCACGACGCTCGAGAGCTTCTCCACCAGCGTCGTGATGTCGTTCGGGCTCAGCACGAGGCCGAAGATCCCGACCGCGACCAGGAGGGCCGCCGGAATCGCCATGAACGAGTAATAGGCGAGCGCCGCCGCCAGGTCGGTCACCTGGTCGCGCATCGCGCTCTTGACGGTGCGCTTGACCACCGCCGCGTAGTCGGCTCGGGAGAGGTCGGTCAGCCCCGGGTCCGCGAGCTTGGGCTCGTCCCGCTCCGGCTGCGGGGTCAACTGCGCGGCGTCCCTGCCGGCGGGCGCGCGGTCCGGGTCCGGCTCCGCCGCGGCGGCCCCGTTCGCCTCGCCCCCCTCGCCGCGGGCGCGGGCCCGCCACTCCGGCGCCGCCCGCCGGCGCCGCTCCATCTCCGCCTGCGTGTTCTCGATCCTGCGGTCCTGCTGTCGCGTGCCCATGGCCACCTCCGAGCGTCTGGCCGAGCGGCCGGCGGCCGACGCGTGCTGCTCTCGCGTCGCCCCTCCCTGGCTCCCCTGTCCCTGTGACTCCCGCTCAGCGCGCGTTCCAAACCACGCGCCCGACCTGGATGCGCCCGGGCCTGTGGCCGAAACCGGGACGGCGACCTATGCTTGCCCCCGTCGCGTCTCCGGGCGCGGCGGACCGCGGTCGAGCGCGGGCCGGGGTTCCCGGGCCGCTCACCCGCGGTCGCCGGGTCCCCCATCCGCGAGGTCGAGCAACATCCGTTCGATCGGCGTTCGAGATGGCCTTGTCGCGAGAGCGGCTCGGGTCGTGAGGCGGCCGTCCGCGCCCGCGCCCCCGCGGCAGGCCGGGCCGGGGTCGGCCCCGGCGGTCGACGGCGCGCGCGCGCGGCGCTCCTGGTACCAGCTCGAGGACCGTCACCGGGCGCTCTTCGTCGGTCGCGCGGTCGCCTGGCTGGCGCTCGCGGTCACCTCCGCGGTGGCGTCCACGCACTCGCTGCCGCAGCATCGCGGCGCCGCGCTCGCCGCCTGTCTGGGCGCGCTCGGCCTCCATGCCCTGCTGGCGCTCGCGCCGGAGCGCTGGCCCGCCCGCCTGCGTCTTGCCGTGGACGCCAGCCTGGTCGTCGATGCGAGCGCGATCCTGGCCCTGGCCTGGGCCTCGGGGGGGAGCGACAGCCCCGCGCTGCGGCTGCTTCCGCTCTTCGCGCTGGCCGTGACGCTCGGCTACTCGGCGCGCACCGGGCTGAAGGCGGCGGTGCTGGCGGCCGGGGTCGTGCTCGCGCTGCTCGTGAACGACGACCGCCAGGCGTTCACCACCTCCAACTGGGACCGTGTCGCGGTGCCCGGCCTGCTGGTCGCGATCGCCGCCGCCTTCTCGGCCGTCAGCGAGCGGGAGCTGCGCCGGCGGGGGGGCCGCCTGAGCGCGCTCCACGAGGCCTCCAACGCCTTCCTCGGCGAGTCCGACCGCGACGCGCTGGTCCGCATCGCCGAGGAGGCGGCCGCGCGGCTGCTGCCAGGGTGGACCGTGTCGGTGCGCCTCGACGATTCGCCGATCGCGGCCGAGGGGGCCGCCGTCCGCGCATGGCGCGCCGACCAGGCGGTGCACGTGGAGGTGGCGGTGCTCGGCGGCCGGCAGGATGCGGGCGGGAGCCCCAGCCGCCACGGCGCGCTCGCCGCCCGCCGGCCGGCGCCGGGGGGACGGCGGGCGCTGCGCCTGCGCGGCCAGCAGCTCGTCGTGCTGCAGACGCTCGCGAACACGCTCGGGGGCGCGCTCGACCGCGCCGAGCTGCTGTCCCGGCTCGAGCACCTGTCGGTGACCGACGCCCTCACCGGCCTCGGCAACCGGCGCGCCTTCGAGGAGGCCCTCGAGGTGGAGCTGGCGCGCGCGCGGCGCACCGCCCTCCCGGTGAGCCTGGTGCTGCTCGACCTGGACCACTTCAAGACCTTCAACGACCTCCACGGCCATCAGGCCGGCGACGCGGCGCTGGTGGCGATCGGGCGGGTCCTGCGCGAGACGCTGCGCGCCGAGGACCGGGCCTGCCGCTACGGCGGCGAGGAGTTCGCGCTGCTCCTGCCGGCCACCGGCAAGGCCGCCGCCTCCGAGCTCGCCGAGCGGGTGCGTGCGGAGGTGGAGCGATCGCCGCTGCCCGACGGCCATCCGATCACGGTCAGCCTGGGCGTCGCCTCGGACGACGGACAGGGGGCGGCGGAGGCCCTCGTCGCCACCGCCGACGCGCGTCTCTACACGGCCAAGCGGCGCGGCCGCAACCGGGTCGTCGTCGACGACGAGCAGCCGGCGGTGCTGCCGCCCCGGCCGCGGGCGGTCGAGCGCGGCGCCGGGGGCGTCCCTGGCTGACGCGTTCGACATGATCGTGATCGGCTCGGGGATGGCCGGCATCAACTCCGTGGTGGTCGCCCAGGAGGCGGGCGCCACGGTCGCCGTCATCGAGCGGGGCCGGGTGGGGGGCACGTGCCCGACCCGCGGCTGCATCCCCACAAAGGCCCTCATCCGCAGCGCGGAGGTGGCCCACGAGGTCGCCCGGGCGGCCGAGTTCGGCATCCGGGTGGGCGCGGTCGAGGTGGACTTCGGCGCGGTGATGGCGCGGGTGCGGGCCATCATCGAGCTGGGCTCGAACGCCGCCCGCGGCTACCTGGAGTCGCTCGAGGGGGTTGAGCTGGTGATCGGCGAGGCTCGCCTCGACGGCCCGGCCGCGGTCCGCGTGGACGGCCGCCGGCTGGAGGCGCCGCGCATCCTGATCGCCACTGGCGCCGCGCCGCGCCGGCCGCCGATCCCGGGCCTGGAGTCGGTGTCCCATCTCACGAGCGACGACGTCCTGGAGCTTCGGGAGCTGCCGCGCACGATCACCGTGATCGGCGGCGGGCCGGTCGCGCTCGAGCTGGGACAGGCCCTCGCGCGCCTCGGGGCCGCGGTGACGATGGTCGAGATCCAGCAGCGGCTCCTGCCCGGCGAGGAGCCGGAGCTCGTCGAGGCGCTGTCCGGGATGCTGGAGGAGGAGGGGCTTCGGATCCTCGTCGGGGCGGCGATCGACCGCGTCGAGCGAGCGCCGGACGGGCGCCCGCGGCTGGTGGGGAGCCACGCCGGCGGCCCGCTGACGCTGGACGCCGACGCCCTCCTGGTGGCCACCGGGCGCGGGCCGGCGGTCGAGGCGCTCGGGCTGGCGGAGGCCGGCGTGGCGGGCGGCCGCGGCGGTATCGCGGTCGACGCCCGCCTGCGCACCAGCCAGCCGACGGTGTGGGCGGCCGGCGACGTCCTGGGGCCTCCCTACGGCGCCTTCACCCACGTCGCCCGGCGCCTCGGCGCGGAGGCGGCCCGAAACGCGCTGGGGATCGATCCCCACGACGTCGACCCGGACGTCGGCCCCCGCGCCGTCTTCACCGATCCGGAGCTCGTCACGGTGGGCCTGACGGAGACCGCGGCGCGAGAGGCCGGCCACCGGGTGCGCATCGGGACGGCCCCCTTCAGCGGCGGGAAGGCGCGGGCATGGGGGGAGGAGCGGGGGCTCGTGAAGGTCGTCGCGGAGGAGGGCACCGGGCGTCTGCTCGGCGCGCACATCCTCGCCTACCACGGCGCGGACCTGATCCACCCGGTGCTGGTGGCGATGCACGCGGGCGACGGGTCCGGCGCGCCGATCCTGGCCGCGCCGCACGTTCACCCGACCCTGGGGGAGAAGGTCAGGGCGGCGGTGGAGAGCGCCGTCAGCTGACGTTCGCCCCAGCGGCGAGCGGCCGTCCGGCCTCCCGCCGGCCGCCGGCGGGGCGTAGCGTGAGCAGCGTGGTGGAAGGAACCGAACGCCTGCCTGCAGGCGGCCAGCCGCCCTGGCGCCCGTCCCGCCGCGCGGCGCTGGTGGTCGCGGCGGCCTGCCTCTGCCTGACGCTCGTCCCCGCGCCGGCGCTGGCCGACGGCGGCGGCGACGGCGCCTGGTGGACCCGCTGGTCCGCCTCGCCGCTCCAGATCGCGCCGATCGCGCTGGGCGCGGTCCTCTACGCGATGCGGGCGCGCCGGCTGGGACGGCGGCTGCCGCGCTGGCGCGCCTGGTGCTTCCTCGGCGGCGTGGCCGTGCTGCTGGCGGCGGTGGTGTCCCCGGTCGACGCGCTGGCGGAGGAGCTGTTCTCGGCGCACATGCTCCAGCACGTGCTGCTGGGCGACATCGCGGCGCTGCTGATCGTCCTCGGGGTGACCGGCCCGATCCTGCGTCCGGCCCTGGCGCTGCGCTGGGTCCAGCGCGCGCGGGCGCTGACCCACCCGGCCGTCGCGCTCCCGCTCTGGGCGGCGAACCTCGTCATCTGGCACCTGCCCGCCCTCTACCAGGCGGCGCTGGCCAACCAGGCTGTGCATGCGCTGGAGCACGTCTGCTTCTTCACGTTCGGGTGCCTGATGTGGGCGCCGCTGGTCGAGGCGCTGCCCGCGCCGGCGTGGTTCGGCACGGGCATCAAGCTCGCCTACGTGGGCGCGGTGCGGGTGGTCGACGTGATCCTGGGCAACATCCTGTGGTTCTCCGGGCAGGCCTTCTACTCGGACTACGCGGCCACCGCCGCCCGGCATGGCGAGACCCCGCTCCAGGACCAGATCAACGCGGGGACGGTGATGATGACGGAGACCGGCACGGTCACGCTCATACTGTTCGTCGTGCTCTTCTTCCGCATGGCGCGGGAGGGCGAGCTGCGCCAGCGCCTGATCGAGAGCGGGCTCGACGAGGAGTCGGTGCGGCGGGCGGTCCGATACGGGCGCGGCGACGTGCTGGCCGCCCGGGCCGGCGTCGCCCCGGACGGCACCCAGGGGCAGTCGCCGGCCGGGCCCTACCCCGCCGCCGGGTCGGGCAGCGCGCGGGCGAGGAACTCGACGACCCAGGCTCCGTAGCGCTCGGGATCGCTGTTCCAGGCGGCGGCGTGCGGGACGCCGGGGAGGCGCTTGTAGCTCACGAGGTCGGGGCGCGCGGCAGCCAGGCGGTCGCTGGGGCCGACCGGCACGGTGCGGTCCGCGTCGCCGTGGATCAGCAGGATCGGCACGCGCAGCGCGGCGGCGTGCGCGACCTGGTCGAGCTCGCCCCAGGGGACGCCGGTCCGCCGGCGCGCCACGAGCCTCGCCGCGCCGGCCACGACGGCCGGGACCTGCCGCCGGCGCGCGATCTGGGCGAGGGTGGCCCGCCAGTCGAGCACCGGCGCGTCGAGGATCGCGGCGCGGGCGTGGCGGGCGAGCGGCGAGCGGCGCAGGAACGAGCAGACGACCGCGCCCCCCATGCTGTAGCCGACGAGGAGGAGGTCCTCGGCGCCGCGGGAGACGGCGTGGGCGGCGGCTGCCTCGAGGTCCCGCCATTCCACGCCGCCCAGACGGCAGAGGCGGTCCGGCGCGGCCGGGGCGCCGGGATCGTTGCGCAGCGCGATGACGAGCGCGGGCAGCCCGAGGCCGCTGATGGTGGGCAGGAGCCGCAGCGCCTCGCGCCTCGACGAGCCCCAGCCGTGGACCATGATCGCCCAGGACCGCCGGCGTCCGGGGACGAGCCAGGCCGGCAGGGGGCCGAGCTCGGACGGCAGCGTGATCTCCTCGAACGCGATTCCGAGCGCCTCGGCCGGGTCGCCCGGGTAGGCGAAGAGCGTCATGCGGGCCGGCTGCCCGGCGGCGAGCGTGCCGCGGATCGGCTCCAGGGCGCGCTCCACCTCGGTCGGGGCGGTCGCGAGCGTGCGGCCGAGCCGCGCGAAGCCGCCCTCCCACTCCAGGCCCCAGACGCCGGGCCGCTCGGTCTCCTCGGTCCGGGGCAGGCGCACCCGCTCGCCGTCCACCGCCAGCGGCCGGATCGGGTAGCGGGGGGCCCCGGCGGCCGGCAGCCGCAGCAGCTGGTCGGAGTACCGCCATGCCAGACGCGCCAGCACGGCCGCCGCCCCCAGCGGCAGCGCGATCGACAGCAGGCCGGCGCGGCGGCCGGTCACGGGGGCAGGAAGAAGGCCCGGCAGGCGGCCTCGTGATCGTCGTGGCTGACGCCGGCCAGCGTCACCTCGGCGGGCCAGTCCGGGGCCGGCGCCGCCGCGTCCTCCGACGGGGGCGTGATCACCGCCTGCCAGCGCATGGCGCTCATCCGCCAGCCGACCGCCTCGAAGTCCAGCAGCAGGTCGTGGAGAAGGTCGGGCGGGCCGATCACCAGGTAGCTGGGCGGCCTCGGGGCCGCGGGGGGGACGGGGTCGCTCACGGCGCCGCGTCGGTAGAGTGCCCGGCCATGTCCGGGCTCATCTCGATCGTGGGCGAGATCGCCCTGCTCTGGCAGGACGTCGACCCGTACGAGGGCGACGTGCTGCTGATGAACCTGGACACCGACGTCGTCCTCGCGATGAACACGTTCGAGATCCGCGGCGACCTGGCCGCGCGGCTGAAGGACGGCGTCCTGGAGGAAGGCATGCGGGTCCGGGTGGACTGCCGGCCGGAGACGATCGAGATGGTCAACGTGGAGACCGGCGAGACCTCCGACGAGGAGCGCCCGGTGGTGGTCGACGTGGTGGTGCTCCTCTAGCCGCCCTGCGTTCGCGGACCCTACCCACTGCGCCCGGCGGGGCGCCGTCAGTGGGCGTTGAGTGGCGTGGGCCAGGATCCCCTCCGTGCGGCGCTGGCGCCGCGGCGGCGGATCGGAGGGGCGATGGCGGACGACGTGGCGATCCTGCGGGCCGGGTACGAGGCCTTCGCGCGCGGGGACGTCCCCGCGGTGCTCGAGGTGTTCCACCCGGAGATCGAGTGGACCGAGCCCGAGGGCTACCCCTGGGGCGGGACCTACCGGGGCCACGAGGAGGTGGTGGGCCTCTTCCGGACCGCGGGCGAGAAGCTCGGCGCGGACTGGCAGGTGGTGCCGGACCGGTTCGTCGCGACCGGCGACGGCGTGCTGGTGCTCGGTCGCCACACCGGCCGCAACGCGGCCGGCGCGTGGGAGGTGCCGTTCGCCATGGTGTGGGAGATGCGCGACGGGCGGGCGGTGCGCTTCACCCAGTACGGGGACTCCGTCCTCATGCGCGAGGCGGCGGGGTAGCGGCCCGGCGCGGACCGGCGCGGCGCTACCCGGTGGCCGCGGACCCGGTGGACGACTCCGTCTGCCTCAGGGCGCCACGCGACCGAGCCAGCGGAGCGCGGCGGCCGCCAGCAGGGGCCCCGGGTTCGCGGCGCCGGCGTCGTACTGCTCGATGCCGGTCTGGTAGAGGAGGCGGCCCCGGGCGAGGACGACCATGGCGCCGCGGCCGGGGGGCCCAGCCGACCTGACCGTGCGCAGGACGCCCCGCGCGCCCGGCACGCCGGGCACCGCCAGCGCCCCCGCGTTCCGGTAGCGGCTGTCGGCGCACGATATGGGCTGGGCGAGGGCGTCGGCCATCGCCCGACGCGCGCCGGCCGCGGTCGCGAAGCGGAGCACGATGCTGTCCGCCCCGCCGCTCTGCGACTGGAAGAACCGTCGCGCGAGCCGCTGGAACCCCTGCGCCCTGAACTGCTGGATCGTCCTCCGCAGCCGCGGTGCGCAGGAGTCGCCGCGGAAGAAGGCGATCCCGGCCTCGGTCACCGGCCCCTGCGCCTGGTAGCCGGGAATCCGGAGCTCGCCCGGGCTCATCACCCGTCCGGCCAGCGATCCGCTCGCGGCCGGGGCCGCGCCCGCCGGCGCGCCGGCCGCGGCCGCCGCCAGGGCGATCGCCGCGAGGGATCCGGCGAGTGGCCGGCGCGCCATCGCTCAGCCCGCCGCGGCGCGCGCGGCCATCGTCCGGTCGCCCACCCGCGTCACCGCGCCCTCGGAGGCCGAGGAGACCAGGGCCGCGTACTTGGCGAAGACGCCCTCCCTGTAGCGCGGCGGCGGCGGCGCCCAGTCGCTCAGCCGGTCGGCGATCTCCTGGGCGTCGAGGTCCACCCGCAGCTCGCCCGCGTCGACGTCGATCTCGATCTCGTCCCCCTCCCGCAGGGCCGCGATGGGGCCGCCCCAGGCCGCCTCCGGGCAGACGTGGCCGACCATCAGGCCGTGGCTGGCGCCGGAGAAGCGGCCGTCGGTGATGAGCGCCACCGACTCGCCCAGCCCGGCGCCGACGATGGCCGCGGTGACGTGGAGCATCTCCCGCATGCCGGGGCCGCCGGCCGGGCCCTCGTAGCGGATCACGACCACGTCGCCGGGGGCGATCGCCCTTGCCTTCACCGCCGCGAAGCAGGCCTCCTCGGAGTCGAACACCCGCGCCGGCCCCCGGTGGAAGCGGCGGCCGTGGCCGGCCAGCTTCACGACGCAGCCGTCCGGGGCGAGGTTGCCGCGCAGCACCAGGAAGCCCCCGGTCGGCGCGATCGGCGTCTCGATCGGGACCACCACCTCCTGGCCGGGGGTCTCGCTCGCCGCCGCCGCGATCTGCGCGAGCGTGCGTCCGTCCACGTTCGGCGCCTCGCCGTGGACGAGGCCCCGCTTGAGGAGCTCGCGGGCGATCAGCGCCACGCCGCCCGCTGCGTAGAGGTCGGTGGCGACGAAGCGGCCGCCGGGCACCAGGCTCGCGAGGACGGGGGTGCGCTCCGCGATCTCGCTGATCTCGTCGATGGTGAGCGGCACGCCGAACTCGCGCGCGATCGCCAGCAGGTGCAGGACGCCGTTGGTCGAGCCGGCCGTCGCCGCGACCGACGCCACCGCGTTCTCGATCGACTCGCGCGTGACGATCGCCGACGGCCGCAGGTCCGCGCGAACCAGGCTCATCGCGAGCCGTCCCGCCTGCTCGGCCGCGTCCGCCTTCTCGGGCACGAACGCCGGCACGCCGTTCAGGCCGGCCGGACTGATGCCCAGGAACTCGAGCGCGGTGGACATGGTGTTGGCCGTGAACTGGCCACCGCAGGCGCCGGCGCCGGGACAGGCGACGCCCTCCAGCTCGTGCAGGTCGGCGGCCGCCATGGTGCCCACGGCGTGCGCCCCGACGGCCTCGAAGACGGTCTGGATGGTCACGTCCCGGCCGCGGAACCGCCCGGGCGCGATGGAGCCGTTGTAGAGGACCAGCCCCGGCACGTCGAGGCGGCCGAGCGCCATCACCGCGCCGGGGATCGTCTTGTCGCAGCCGACTAGGCAGACCAGGCCGTCCAGCAGGTGCCCCCGCACCACCAGCTCGATGGAGTCGGCGATCACCTCGCGCGAGACCAGTGACGCCCGCATCCCCTCCGTGCCCATCGAGACCCCGTCCGAGACCGCGATCGTGTTGAACTCGATCGGCGTGCCGCCTGCGGCGCGGATCCCGCGCTTCACGTGCGTCGCCAGCTCGCGCTGGTTGATGTTGCACGGCATCGTCTCGATCCAGCAGGTCGCCACGCCCACCAGCGGCCGCGCCAGGTCCTCGTCGGTCAGGCCGATGCCCTTGAGCATCGCGCGGGCGGGCGCCCGCTCGGGGCCGTCGGTGAGGGGCCCGCTGTGGCGCTTCGCGGGGTCGCTGGGACGGTCGTAGGGGTTCGCGTCGGTCATGCGGCAAAGTCCTCTCGGAGCGCGATCGGCGGCGGGGGACGACGAGGAAGGGGTCGTCCTCGGTGGGCGCCGCCGGTAACCTATACTGGCGACCCCCAGGGCGGGCGTGGGCGCGAGGCCCCGGGCACTGGGGCGTAGCCAAGAGGTAAGGCAGCGGGTTTTGGTCCCGCGATCGGGGGTTCGAATCCTCCCGCCCCAACAGGATCGAGCCATGCACGCAACCTTGTCCCGGAGCGGATGAAACTCGGCGCCGTCGTGCTCGCGGCGGGGCTCGGGACGCGGATGCGCTCCCGCCGCCCGAAGGTGCTGCACCTCCTGGCGGGCCGGCCCATGATCGCCTGGGTCCTGGACGCGCTCGCCGGCGCGGGCGCCGGGCACACGGTGGTGGTGATCGGCCGCGGCGCCGAGGAGGTCGCGGCGTCGCTGCCCCCCGGCGTCGCGACGGCGCTCCAGGCCGAGCAGCTCGGCACCGGCCACGCGGCCCAGGTGGGGCTGGCGGCCCTCGACCCCGCCTGCGACGCGGTCCTGATCGCCAACGGCGACCTGCCGCTGATGACCGTCGAGCTCGTGCGGGCGCTTGTCGACGAGCACTCCCGCGCCGGCCGCGCGGCCACGCTGCTCACGGCCCGCCTCGACGACCCGGGTCCCTACGGGCGGGTCCTGCGCGGCGCGGACGGGCTCGTGGAGCGGGTGGTGGAGGCGCGCGACGCCGGTCCGCGCGAGTTGGCGATCGACGAGGTGAACGGCGGCCTCTACGTCTTCTCGCGGCGCGCCCTGGAGGATGCGCTCGCGGGTCTCGGGCGCGACAACGCCCAGGGCGAGGTCTACCTGCCGGACGCCCTCGCACTCCTCGCGCCGGCCGCGGCGCTGGCCGCGCCCGATCCGCAAGCCACGCTGGGCATCAACACCCGGGTCGAGCTGGCCGTCTGCGAGCGCCTCCTGCAGGAGCGGCTCCGCCGGGAGCTGATGATCGGCGGGGTGACGATGCCGGACCCCGCCGGCGTCTACCTCGAGGCCGGCGTCCGGGTCGGGGAGGACACCGTGCTCTGGCCCGGCACCCACCTGCGCGGGGCCACCGAGATCGGCGCCGCCTGCGAGATCGGCCCCGACGTCGTGATGACGGACAGCAGGGTGGGGGACGGCAGCACGGTGGTCTCCGCCCACGTCCTGGCCTCGGAGATCGGCGACGGCTGCCGCGTGGGCCCCTTCGCGTACCTGCGTCCGGGATGCCGGCTCGAGGCCGGCGCCCGCGCCGGCACCTACGTGGAGCTCAAGAACGCGAGCCTCGGCCGCGATGCCCGGGTGCCGCACCTCTCCTACGTCGGCGACGCCAGCATCGGCGAGGACACGAACATCGGCGCCGGCAACATCACCGCGAACTACGACGGCTTCCAAAAGCACCGGACGGAGATCGGGGCGGGGGTGAAGACGGGGTCGGACTGCGTCTTCGTGGCGCCGGTGCGGGTGGGGGACGGCGCCATGACCGGCGCCGGCTCGATCATCACCCATGACGTCCCGGCCGGTGCGCTGGGCATCGCGCGCGCGCGCCAGACGGTGGTCGAGGGATACGCTGAGAAGGCGGCGGCGCGGGCGGCGGCCCGGGCCGCGGACGGCGAGTCGGCCTGACGACAAGGGGGTTCGGTGGCGACCAGCATCGAGCGTGACGACTCGAAGCGGCTGATGGTCTTCGCGGGGCGCTCGAGCAAGGCGCTCGGGGAGAAGATCGCGGACCGTCTGGGCATCGAGCTCGGCGCGGTGGACCTGAAGACCTTCGCCAACGGCGAGATCTACGGCCGGTTCGGCGAGAGCGTGCGCGGGGCCGACGTGTTCCTCGTGCAGTCCACCTGCCGTCCGGTGAACGACAACCTGGTCGAGCTGCTGATCATGATCAACGCCGCCAAGCTCGCCTCGGCGCACCGGATCACGGCCGTCATGCCCTGGTACGGCTACTCCCGGCAGGACAAGAAGTCGGCGCCCCGCGAGCCGATCACCGCCAAGCTGGTGGCGGACCTGCTGCAGGCGGCCGGCGTCGACCGCGTCCTCACCTTGGACCT
>JAWVEW010000145.1:0-7629 GCA_033856495.1 Miltoncostaeaceae bacterium
GTCGCCGCGCAGCGTGATGACGTTGAGCGCGAACGCACGGTAGTGCTCGTCCTCCGCGTTCCAGGCATAGAAGCCCAGGGCCGGCTGTCCGTTCGCGCGGGTGAGGATGGTCCGCCAGCGCCAGTCGCCCGAGAGCGGCCAGCTCGCCGCCCACATCGCGATCGCCTCGCGGCCCTGATACCAGCTCGCCAGGGGCGGCATCGCAAACGTCGCGTCTTCCGCAAGCATCGCGGCGAACGCCTCGACGTCGCATCGCTCCCACGCATCGACGTAGCGGTCGACGAGCTCGCGCACCGCCTCGTCGCCGAGCGAGCGCAGCGTGGCCTGCTGGCTCTTCTCGGGGACGCGCTCCTGGACCGCGGCCCGGGCCCGTTGCAGGGCGCTGTTCACCGAGGCGACCGTCGTCTCGAGCGACTCGGCGACCTCCTTGGCGGAGAAGCCGAGCACCTCGCGCAGGATCAGCACGGCGCGCTGCGTGGCCGGCAGGTGCTGCAGCGCGACGATGAACGCCAGCTCGACGCTCTCGCGCCGCTCGTAATGCGCCTCGGGTGCGGCGAACCCGTCCTCGACTCCCAGCATCTCGTCGGGATACGGCTCGAGCCACACCGATTCGGCGAGCGGCTCGCCCGGCGCGACGTGGGGATCGGTGGCGGGTCCGTAGTCGACCGGCAGCACCCGCTTGGGCCGGCGCTCGATCGCGGTGAGGCAGGTGTTCGTCGCGATCGTGTGCAGCCAGGAGCGAACCGAGCTCCGGCCCTCGAAGCGTGCCAGCCCGCGCCAGGCACGCAGCATCGCCTCCTGCAGCGCGTCCTCGGCGTCGTGGACCGAGCCGAGCATGCGGTAGCAGTGTGCGTGGAGCTCGCGCCGGTGCGGTTCGACGAGCCGGGTGTATGCGCCCTCGTCGCCCGTGCGCGCCGTGGCCAGCAGCTCGCGCTCCTGCGCCGTCGCGCCTGTCGAAGCGGTGCTCACGGCCGCAAAGACTAGACCGATGAGTTCCGGGACGCGCACGGGTCGAACAGAGAGAGCATGCGCGCGAACTCGACCAACCCACTCGTCCATCTCGAGCTGCACACCGGCGACCTGCCTCGCGCCTGCGCCTTCTACGCGCAGGTCTGCGGCTGGCGACCGGAACGGATCGGCGGCGGCCGCTTCTCGTACTGGGCGCTCGATCTCGGCGAGGGAGTCTCAGGCGGCGCGGTCGAATGCCCGACCCAACGCCCACTGTGGCTCCCCTACGTCGAGGTGGCCGAGATCGCGGCGGTGACGGACCGTGCGGAGCGGCTCGGCGCGCGCATCCTGCTCCCGCCTCGCGAGGGCCCTGCGGGCTGGCGCAGCGTCGTCGCCGCGCCGGCCGGCGGCGAGATCGCCTTCTGGCAGCGGAAGCGCTGAGCCCACCTCAGCCGTTGCACCGCGCAGAGCCGCCGACGCTCCGCCGGGCGATCATGAGTGCCGGCGCGTCGGATGACGCATGCTCACCGCGCCGTCCGGCCTCGGGCAGGTTTCGTTCTGACGAGGCCCGTGCCGAGGCAGCACTCGCAGACGCGCGGCACCAACCCCTCGCCGTTCGGCGCCTCCTCCCACACCCGCCGCTGGCCCCAGCAATAGGGGCAGCTGGAGGTGTGCGGCGCGATGAGCGGGGCGGGCGGAAGGGCGTCCGCCGTCTCTGCGCGCCACGCGCACCAGCTTTCGTAGCGGACCGGAAGAGGCAGCGTGCCGGCGCGGACGATCGGGGGCATCTGGGGTTGCTCCTCGTGGGTCTGGGACGGGATGCGGCCGGTCGCTGATGGCGGCGGCTGGGACCGAGCGCAGATCGACTCGGCAACGTGGGCAGTGCGGGGCCACGGCAGCGGTCGCGGGGGGGCATGCTGCGCGACCTGCCGTTTGCCGAGACATCGCAAGGATGGAGATCAGCCCGGCGTGTGTCCCCACGGCCAGCATCACTCTGCATTTCCGACCAGCCTGCGCCTTGGATTACCTGATAACCGGTACGCCAGCCCGAACTCCAGGCGCGGGAGGCGCGGGAGCCCGGCTCAGCGCGGGCGGCCATCCAGGATCCGGCGAATCGCGTCCGCCGAGAGCTCCGATTTCGGCACGAACCCGATCGCAGGGCTCTCGGCGATGAGCTCCGCGAAGTCCGCCTCCGCATGCGTCGAGATCAGGATCACCGCGGATCGTCCGAGCCGCTCGTCCTCGGCCATGAGCCGGGCCAGGTCGAAGCCGCTCTCCGCTCCGAGCCTGAGGTCGACGAGGACGACGTCCGGATGAGGCTCCGCCGCTTGTCGGAGCACCTCCGCCGAGGCGGACGCGACACCCACCACGTCGAGACCCTGCCGCTCCAGCAGAGCGCGCGCGGCGTCGAGAAACGACCGGTCGTCATCGACGATGAGAACGCGGAGCGCCACGCGATCAGCGTGCCACGTCGCACCTCATGCCGCATTCCAGCCAGCGGGTATCCGAGAGCGCGGCGATAGGGCCGGGCGCCACGGGGGGCTCCGGGATGGCGGATCAGTCCCGGACCGGCATCGCCGTTCATGCGTCCAGGAGCTATTGGGCTATCGTTCGTGCCGGCTTGTGGACGTCGTGAGCGGGGGAGAAACGGTGGCTGCTGAGGCTCGCCATATCGCTGTCGCGCCATGCGACCACCGAGTGCAGTTCTACGCCGACGACGAGGAACTCGTCGAGAGCGTCGGCGGCTACCTGATCGAGGCCCTTCAGGCTGGCGGGGTGGCGCTCATCGTGGCAACGGCATCGCACCGCGCTGCCTTCGAGGCCCGGATCGCGGCGACCGGTATGGAGATCTCTTCGGCGCGGGCTGCCGGAGCGCTCGTCTCGCTCGACGCCCGGCAGACGATGAGCCGGTTCATGGCCGCCGACCGCCCGGACCCGCAGGGCTTCAAGGCGGTCGTCGGAGATCTCGTTCGCCGGGCCACCGAGACCGGCCGGCCCGTGCACGTCTATGGCGAGATGGTGGACTTGCTCTGGCACGCCGGCTACGTGAACGCGGCGATCGAGCTCGAGCGTCTGTGGAACGATCTGGGTCGCGAGCTTCCCTTCTCACTGTTCTGCGCGTATCGCAGCGAGTCCGGCGGCGCCGCGGAGCACCTGGACGCGTTCGGCGAGATCTGCCGGCTCCATTCGGCCGTCGTGCGCCCGCCCCCGGCCTGCACGACGGCGAGCGCCGCAGCGGTCGACGCGTCGCGGGCCTTCGGGGCAAAGCTCACGTCCCCGAAGGAGGCACGTCGCTTCGTCGCGAGGATGCTCGAGGCGTGGGCTGACGAGGACCTGATCGCCGATGCAACCCTGGTGGTCAGCGAACTTGCCGCCAACGCCGTCACCCACGCCGGCTCCGGTTTCACCGTGGCCGTTCGCACGACTGGCGATCTGGTGCGGATCGCGGTCCACGATGGCAGCCGTCTGGAGCCGGTCGACCGGGCGCCGACCCTCGTCGCGTCGTCGGGCCGGGGCCTCGGCCTCGTCGCGGCGGTCGCCACTCGCTGGGGCGTCGACGCGGCGGATGACGGGAAGCTCGTCTGGGCCGAGTTGGCGCGTGCGGGCGTGTCCGCCCGCTAGGGCGGTCGCTGCTGGTCGCGCGCGGCTTCTCGTGAGCCCGTGAAGATCGCCGGAGATACCGGCGAGTTCCCCGTGGTCGGACCCGGCAGCCACGTCTGCTGGATCCCCGCGAGCTCCGAACAGTACGTCGAACGCGCGTTTGCGATCCTCGTCGACGCCGAGCGCTTCGGCCAGATGGCAGTCGTCTTCGGACCGGACGGAAGCGACGCACGGAACGAGCTGGCGGCCGCGGCGGCTCAGGGACCGCATCACCCGGGCCCGCTCCGAAGGGTACGAGGGGCTGCGCGTCATCGCCGACATGGACTGGCTCCTGCCGCTCGAACCGACCACCGATGAGGTGGTCGGATTCGAGGCGCTCTTCCGAGGTCGGAGTGACGGTCGTCTGCGCCTATCGACGCGCCCCATCCTTCGACACCGAGACCATCGCCGGAGGAACTCCGCGCGCGTCGCGCGCGTGTGCGGTCCGGGTCATGCGCCGACGCGCCGAAGCGGCCGGCCGGCCGCGGTGCGCTCGTGGATCGCCCCCATTCCCACGCGCCCATCGGCTCTTGCGGGTCGTCGGGGAAGCGCTCGACATCGACGAGCGTGATCGCCAAGCAGGCGGGCCTTGACATGGACCAGGCCTTCGCCCGCCTGCGCGGCTATGCGCCGGCCCGCAGTCTCGTGTCGTAACGCGGGCGCCGCCGGCCGGGGCCACGAACTTGCCTCGGGTTCCGCTGGGGAGCCCTTCGGGACGGCGCCCTGGACCATCAGAAGCGAGCCCCTCATGGCTGCGGGTGGATCGCGACGGCGCCCTGGGCCGACATGGAGGCCGGCCCCGGGCAAGGGGATGCACAGGCCACCGCCGGGGAGGTGGGGGTCGGCTCGGGGGAGCGCGGTGCCCTACGGCCCGGCCGCCGCTCGACAGGACGCCTGGACTGGACTACGGTTCGTCGCCGCGACCGGAATGTCGCATCGAGAGACGCTGCCCCGGACCCCGGCGGCCTCCAAAGCAGGAGGACGCACGTGGGAACGTCATGGCCGGCCGCGGTTCGTCTCCCGGGTGAGGGAGAGCTCTTCACGACCAAGGTCCGGGCGGACGACGCCGCGATCGTGGCCGTCCTTCGGGGCGAGCTGGACGTTGCCGGCCGGCCGCGGTTACTGGCCGCCATCGAGGCGGCCATGAGCGCCGGACACACGCAGATTGTGCTCGAGCTGGAGAGCCTCGCGTTCATCGACGGATCGAGCGTCGGCCTGATCGATCACGCCAGAGGACTCTCCGGCCGCAACGAGGACCTCTCGACATGAGCCGCCGCTCTCAGGCACCGGCGTTCTCCGTCCGCGTCTGGTCTGTCCTCGGCGCGATCCTCGCCGGAGCGCTCCTGGCCGCCCCGACCGCGAACGCGTTCTCGGTCGGAGCGGGCGGGAAGCCCGGTCTCGCCGTGGACGCGGCCGGCACTGCGTACATCGCGTGGAACGGGCCGGAGCCCATCAACGCCAGCCTGCGCTTCTGCCGGCTTCCGCGCGGCGCGCGGGCGTGCGACGCCGGTGCCGCACCCGTGATCCCGACCGATCCGAACAGCACATCCCTCTCCCGCCCGTTCGTCGTCGTCAGCGGAGCGCGGGTCGTCATCGTGCAGTACCGGTATCCCACCAGCGGAGCGGCGGTCACTCGCGCGGGCACGCACCGCTTCACCTCGACCGACGGTGGCGCATCGTTCGGCGCGGGGGAGCTGGTGGGCACCGTGACCTTCGAAGAGGCGGTGGTGGGACCGGGCGACACCCTCTCGGGCGTACCGCTGAACGGCGAGATGTCGTTCCAGAACGTCGTCCTCGGCAGCCCCGCCCCGGTGAACGCCGACGGTACGTCGGCCGTCCCAAGGGCGCTGCTCTCGACGACGCATCAGAACTGGGCCACGGTCGGGCTGATCGACGCCGCCACGCCGCTGGCGGTCTTCACTGCCGATGTCGCGGCCCAGTTTCGCCGCTACACCGGCAGCGGCGATCTGAACGACGCCGCCAACTGGACGGCGCCGCTCGACATCGGCCTCGCGGCCTACCCGAAGCTGGCCGGCGGGCCGAACGGCCTCATGCTCCTGGCCGGCGACAACAAGGGGGGTCTCTTCGCGCGCAAGTGGAACGGCAGCGGCTTCGGGCCGCGTGTCACGATCGGCCCTGGCAGCGCCCCCTACGCGCACCTCTTCCAGGACGCAGGAGGGCGACTGCATGCGGTCTTCCAGCGCGACAGCGCCGACCCGCTGCACGTCATCCATGCCGTCTCGGATGACGGGACCACCTGGCGTTCGGGAACGCTCGCCACGCAGGACATCGCCACCGACGGCGGCATCGATTCGCTGCGCGTCGCGACCGCGGCCGACCACATCGGCGTCGCCGTCTGGCACGCGGGCAAGGGGGCGGGCGACATCCGTGTGTCGGCGGTCGGTCCCGACGCCCCCGCCCCCGTCACGGTCAACGGCTCGGCTCGCGCGGACGACCTCGCGGGCACCAGGCTGGCCGATCGCCTCTTCGGCCGCGCCGGCAACGACCGCCTGCGCGGCCTGGCCGGCAACGACCTGCTCGCCGGCGGCCCCGGCAACGACCTGCTGATCGGCGGGCCCGGCAACGACGTCCTGATCGGGGGGCCGGGACGGGACAGCTTCATCGCCTTGGCCGGAAACGACACGATCGACTCGCGCGACGGTGTGGCCGAGAGCGTCCTGTGCGGACCCGGTCGCGACACGGTGCGCGCCGACCGAGCCGACCGGCTGATCGGGTGCGAGGTGATCCGGAGAGCCTGATCCGCCCCGCCCGAGAAGGGACGAGCGGGCGACCACTCGTTCTTGAGTCTCGGGCTCCCCGCGCCAGCGTGAGCGGTCACCGCCCTTGGTGAGGGTTCTACAGGGACCTCAGTTTCGTCGGTCGGATCGGCGTCGCCGGCGACCAGTAGTGGGTCAGATGGGCTCTCCCGCGCCGCCCACCACCCGAGTCTCTGTCGCCCGCCGCCTGGACGCGTTGCGGCCGGCGGCTGACCCGCCGAGAGCCATCCCCCGGCCGGGCGTCCCCGTAGCCCACGGAGGCGGGGAGTCGGGCGGATCGCAAGCGCAGCGGTCGTGCCGCCTCACGATCTCGACCGCTGGGTCCTCACTGGCGGCCGTCCCGCTTGGGGCGATGGGATGAGCCAGGCGGCGCTGAGCCTCTTCTTGATGAGCGGCGAGGACATGGACGCCGACCTGCGCGCCGTGGTCTGCGATGCGCTCGATGCCTGCTCCGACCCGGAGCCGACCGCCGAGGTGCAGGTGGCCTGCACCTTGGTGCTGGCCACTACCACCTGCTGGAGACGCTTGTTAGGCGCCACTCCAGAACAGGACGGCGAAGCCACCGGTGGCCATGATCGGTCGGGATGCCGGCCCGGCGATCACCAGTCCGGGCGCTGCGGGTTGCCTCCTGGGCACTTGCCGGCCGTGGACAGCGTTCCGCTGCCCACGGCCTTGGACGAGTTGCGCTCGCCCACAAGGCCTCCAGGAGCGACGACGATGGGAGAATCGGCGCAGGGGCGGGGTTCGAATCCTGCCGCGCCCATCCGTATCTCGCTGGTGGAGCTCAGATCGGCTCAGATAGACGCATCACAGGCCGCGAGGAATGCGTGGCGGGCGCCGAATGCGCTACTGATGCGCCGGTGGTGAGATCACCTACCCAGGGATTGGTTCTCCGGGCGGCCGGCGCCGATACTGGGGACCAGCAAGCACCCACCAAAACTGGAAGGAATCCCATGGTGACCCGAACTCTGAGCTCGCCAAAGCGGAAGCGGTGGTCCTGCGATCGGTCGCAGACCTCATCCGGGCTTCGGCCGGCGAGCTGGCAGCGGTGGACCCCGACTCCCGCGTTGTGGCGGACCTGATCGGCTCCGCGAGAAGGCTAGACAGGCGCGTCGACCGGGCGATGATGGATTCCGGCACCCAGCGCGCTACCTCGGCTGACGACCGACAGCGCCAGCGGCGGCCTTCCCCGACATCCTTCCCCGACGGGCACCCTCAGGCGGCGTCTAGCGGCTCACCACGGCGCCGGCCCGCGGCGCACGGG